>CAMDGL010000372.1 GCA_945897845.1 Chitinophaga pinensis
TCCGAATTATAAAGGTCGTCGGTTTGACGGATTACTTCGAATTTATTTTCGGCAACCATGGCTTCGGTGTAGCGGTACATGAAATTACTGTCCGATTTCAGGTGGACAATTCCGTTTGGAACCATGATCTGTCGGTAACTTTCAATGAAATTAGTTGCGGTAAGTCTTTTGCGTGCTTTTTTCATCTGCGGATCAGGAAAAGTTAACCAGATTTCGGCCACTTCACCTTCGCCAAAAAACAGGCTAATATTCTCGATGTTGGTGCGCAGAAAGCCTACATTATTCAAGCCCGATTCTTTCGCCTGAGTTGCACCTTTCCACATTCTGGCGCCTTTTATGTCGATGCCGATAAAATTAAATTCAGGATAATGGCTGGCCAGTTTTACGGTGTATTCGCCCTTTCCGCAGCCTAATTCAAGAATTACCGGATTGCTGTTCCCAAAAAAGGACTCGCTCCATTTTCCTTTATACTGAAACCCTTCGGATTGTAATTCTTCGAAAGATACTTGAACCACATTTTCATAAGTTGCCAAATCGGCAAACTTTTTCAATTTATTCTTCCCCACTACTCGTTTTTTTAATACGTTTTTTCGATTCGGATGCCAATGTCCCGGATTCCTTCCAGAACGTTGTCGCGCATTCCCTGTTTTATCTGGAAAGTATATTCTCCTTTATGCGGAAAGTAAACACTGCTTTTGTATAGAATCTGATTGTCGTGCAAATCGCCAATTCCGCTACCTTTCCATCGACCGGATGCTTCGGCCAGCGAAAATTCGACCGTGTCGGTTCGTGTAATTCCATCGGGCGATCCAACGGTAAGAAACAGCCAGAGATTGCTGTACGCATAGGTCCCCTTGTTTCGGATATTAACATACAAATTATGGTTGCGGATAGTGTCGGTTAGCTCCACATTAAATACAACCACCGAATCTTTGTGCCAGCCCTTCTCGCCAAAAGTCTGGTAGGATTCGAATACCCTCTTCCGATCGCACGAAATAATTCCTGAAATCAACAAACTACCAAGGGCTATTATGAGAACTCGTTTCATGCTTTTGGTTTGAAATTTCTACGGTGGCCACCGCCGCCGTGTTTTTTAATCTTTGCCCGCTTTGGATCGTCAAAACGGGTGATGGTATCTTTAGAGGAACCTGCTTCGAAGCCAATTTTTTCTACGACTGGTTTTGTGGCAAAGTCCTCGTCCAGGCGCGACACTTTTCCGCCATTCTTATTCAATCGAATGATCTCTTTTACACGATCAACCGGAACTGGGAAAAAGGTTCCTCCCTGTTCGCCAACTTTCGAATACCAAAAAATACGTTTTAAAATATCCGATTTTTGGAACCGGTATGTTCCTATTTCTGTTTCGAGCTGGATATTGGTTGACGGAAAGTCCTTCTGTGCGTCAAGATAGGTATCAACTTCATAATTGAGACAGCATTTGAGCTTTCCGCACAGGCCGGCCAGTTTTTGCGGATTGAGCGAAATATCCTGATAACGTGCCGAATTGGTGGTTACCGATACGAAATTGCTGATCCACGAGGCACAGCAGGTTTCACGTCCGCAAGGGCCAATTCCACCGATGCGTCCGGCTTCCTGACGAGCCCCGATCTGTTTCATTTCTACCCGGATTTTAAACGTGTCGGCAAGCACTTTGATGAGCTGACGAAAATCGACCCGATCGTCGGCCAGATAATAAAAAATTGCCTTGGTCCGATCGCCCTGATATTCCACATCGCCAATTTTCATGTCAAGCCGGAGTTCCGTGGCAATTTGGCGCGACCGCAACATTGTTTGATGTTCAAGTGCAATGGCTTCCTTCCATTTATCGATGTCGGCCGGTTTGGCTTTCCGGTATATTTTGCGCAAATCACCGTTGATGGTAGTGACTTTGTGTTTTTTCATTTGCTCCAAAACCAAATCGCCGGTAAGGGTAACAATGCCAATATCGTGCCCCGGACTAGCCTCAACTGCAATAATATCACCCTGATTCAATTGAAGGTTGTTCACATTCCTGTAATAATCTTTGCGCGTATTCTTGAACCTAACCTCTACCAAGTCAGATGAATTGGAATTATTGATGACATCATCGAGCCAATCATAGACATTGAGCTTTGAGCAAGTGCCTCCATGGCCATTGCAACAACCCCGATCAACCAAATTCAGATCATCCATAGGTGTAAATATTGTTTTTCAAAATTCCAATTCCTGATACAAAAATAGTTATAAAAGCCGACAAACCGGCGGTCTTTTTTCTCCTGAATGTGCTTCTCAATCTGCAAACTGAGACTGACCACTGACCACTACTTTCTAATCAGTTTTGTAATTTTAAATGCCACATCGGTGAAAATAATCCTTGGATTTCCGTTCATCCCGATATGATTAAAAGCTGTTTCGAAAACTTCGGTCAGTTCAATGATATTTCGCTCGTTGATGAAAGGTGAAAACCGTTTCGAAAATTCCTCCTCCTGCTCGTTCATAAAAGTCAGGTCTTTGTTCTTCAGGTTGTAAATAAAATTCTCACGCAAAATCATCAGGCAATAGTTCAGGAGGTTTTTTTGCTTTTCCCGGCCAATCGCCGCCACCTGATCGACCCATTTGAAAAGGTCTGCAAATTTCCGCCCGTACGAAGTTCTCATCAGCTCTTTAAACCGCTCGAGGTTAAAAAGCGTTTGTTCGTCGGGCTGAAGCAATTCCAGCGCTTTGCCATAATTGCCGCGGGCAAGGTGTACAATGTTCCTCACATCAACGCCTTCCGCTTCGGGCAGTTCACCAACCGCCTTTGCAAGCGAAACCGGATCAATTGGAGGAATTGTAATCAACTGGCACCGTGAACGAATGGTACTAATGATATCCTCCTCATTTTCAGTGATCAGGATAAATAAAGTTTTAACCGGCGGTTCCTCAATCATTTTCAGCAGTTTGTTAGCACAGGCAACGTGCATTCTTTCGGGCAACCAGATAATCATCACCTTGTATTCCGATTCGTACGATTTCAGGTTGAGTTTCCTGATAATTTCTTCGCTCTGGTGCGCATAAATCAAACCCTGGGAATTTTCAACCCCAATCTGTTCGAACCACTGGTCAACATTGAAATATGGATTCCTGCCGATCATCATTTTCCAGTCTTCCAGAAAATTGTCGGAAACAGGTTTATCGAATTTCTTGGTTTTTATCACCGGAAATACGAAATGAAGATCGGGATGAATCAGCTTCCGGTACTTCTTGCACGAAGGACATTCGCCGCACGAGTCGGTTGTCCGCCGGTTGGTACATGCAACAAATTGTGCATAGGCAATTGCAAGAGCCAGTTTACCAGTCCCTTCCGGCCCGGCAAAAAGCTGTGCATGGCTTACTCTTTCTCCCTGAACCGACTGAATCAGCCGTTCTTTGGTGGCGGTTTGTCCGATAACTTCTTTAAAAAACATACAGGATAAATTGAGGAGTTCCAAAAATAGCAATTCCAATCGCGAAAACCAGTTTCGACTGACATTTTACCCAAACATTAAATTCAGGAAACCAGAAGTAGCCGAAACCCAAACACACTGATATATTCTTTATATTTGAACTGAATTTTTGTAACGCTAAAAAAAACAAATATGCAAACTATTGAAAACTATGATTTCGCTGGCAAAAAAGCACTTATACGTGTTGATTTCAACGTGCCACTCGACGAAAATTTTGTAATTACTGACGATACCCGTATTCGGGCGGCTCTATTAACCATCAACAAAGTAATTGCTGAAGGTGGTTCTCCTATTATCATGTCGCATTTTGGCCGTCCGAAAGCCGGACCTGAAGCCAAATATTCCATGTGTCATCTTGTTGGTCATTTAACCGAACTGCTTGGTAAAGAAGTAAAAATGGCTCCGGATTGTATTGGCGAAGAAGTACAGGCAATGGCAAAGGCTTTAAAACCCGGCGAAGTGCTGTTGCTCGAAAATCTTCGTTTCCACAAGGAAGAAGAAAAAGGCGATGAAGCTTTTGCTGAACAACTGGCTGCTAACGGCGACTGCTGGATCAACGATGCATTCGGAACCGCTCACCGTGCACACGCTTCAACTGCTGTTATCGCCAAATTTTTCCCGAACGATAAAATGTTTGGTTACCTGATCGAAAGCGAAATTGCCAGCTTGGACAAAGTATTGAAAAACCCGCAACGTCCGCTGACAGCAATTATGGGCGGAGCAAAAGTTTCATCGAAAATTACCATCATCGAAAACCTGCTCGACAAAGTTGATAACCTCATTTTGGGTGGCGGTATGACTTACACTTTCGTGAAAGCTCACGGAGGCGAAGTAGGTAATTCGATCTGTGAACTGGAATA
>CAMDGL010000373.1 GCA_945897845.1 Chitinophaga pinensis
CTGAAACGATATGGAGCAGCGGTTGTTGTAATGGCTTTCGATGAAGAAGGACAGGCTGATTCTTTTGATCGTCGCATCGAAATTTGCCAGCGAGCCTACAACATTCTGGTCAACGAAATTAACTTTCCTCCGCAGGACATCATTTTCGATTCGAATATACTGATCATCGGCACCGGAATGGAGGAACACTATAACTATGCGGTTGACTTTATCAATGCAGTGAGCTGGATCAAAAAAAATCTGAAACATGCAAAAACAAGTGGCGGGGTCAGCAATGTTTCGTTTTCATTCCGTGGAAACGACCAGGTGCGCGAAGCCATTCATTCAGTTTTCCTGTTTCATGCCATTCGGGCGGGTCTCGACATGGGCATCGTAAACCCGGGAATGTTGCAGATTTACGATGAAATTCCGAAAGATTTTCTGGAGAAGGTGGAGAATCTGGTTCTGAATAAAAAACCTGAAGCAACCGAAGAATTGCTCGAATTTGCGCAAACGCTGAAAGCGCAGGATGCAAAAGAAGAACGTATAGATGAATGGCGTGAACTTCCGGTTGAAAAACGGCTGGAACATGCGCTGATAAAGGGACTGCCCGATTATATAGAAATTGATCTTGCAGAAGCATTGCCGCATTATTCACCTGTGTTAAATATTATCGAAGGTCCGCTGATGGATGGAATGAACATCGTTGGCGACTTGTTTGGCGCCGGGAAAATGTTCCTTCCGCAAGTCATCAAATCGGCCCGCGTGATGAAAAAGGCCGTGGCTTATCTGCTTCCGTACATCGAAGCCGACAAGGACAAGTTCGACACCACCGACAACCGGAAAGTGGTGCTGATGGCCACTGTTAAAGGCGATGTGCACGACATCGGGAAAAATATTGTTGGGGTGGTTCTGGGCTGCAACAACTATCGGGTAATTGATTTGGGCGTGATGGTGCCAACCAATAAAATTCTGGATACAGCCATTCAGGAAAATGTTGATATCATTGGACTGAGCGGACTAATTACTCCTTCGCTCGAAATTATGACGGAAGTGGCTGCCGAAATGGAACGCCGAAACATGAATTTACCCCTTTTGGTTGGCGGTGCAACTACTTCGAAAATACATACTGCGGTTAAAATTGCCACACAGTATAAAAATACGGTCATCCACGTGAAAGACGCATCGCGCGCAGTGAGCGTAGTTTCAAACCTGATTTCAGGAAATGAACAGTTTCTGGCCGATATCCGCGATGAATATCAGACCATCCGAAATTTTCACAGTCAGAAGAAGGCAAAAAAATACCTGCCCATTGCTGAGGCCCGCGCCAATAAACTGAAACTGGACTGGGACAATACCCCAATTTACAAGCCCAATTTTATCGGCGTCAAGCAACTGATTGATTTCCCGATTCAGGAACTGCGGAAATACATCGACTGGACTTTCTTCTTTTTTGTTTGGGAACTGAAAGGCAAATTCCCTGATATCCTGAATGACGAATTACAGGGCGAGGAAGCACGGAAACTGTATGCTGATGCCAACCGGATGCTCGATCAGATGACCGAAAAGAAAATGGTTCAGGCAAATGGTGTTTTCAGCATCTGGCCTGCCAATTCCGATGGCGACGACATCGTTATCTTTGAAGACGAAACCCGCACCAAAGAGATTGGCCGTTTTTACCATCTCCGGCAGCAGGAAGCGAAGAAACATGGTTCGCCCAATTATTGCCTTTCCGACTTTGTGGCTCCAATTGAAAGCGGCAAAGCCGACTATTTTGGAGCATTTGCCGTAACCGGCGGTGTGGGTATCCAAAAATGGATGAAACAATTCCACGACGATCATGACGATTATAATGCCATCCTGCTCGAAGCTTTGGCAGATCGTCTGGCCGAAGCATTTGCTGAAATAATGCACGAAAAAGTCCGCAAAGAATACTGGGGGTATGCTCCTGACGAAAACCTTACACTGGAAGAAATGCTCCATGTCGATTACCAGGGAATACGCCCGGCAATTGGCTACCCGGCCTGTCCCGAACACCACGAAAAGGGCAACCTTTTCAATATGCTGAAAGCCGAAGAAATTGGAATGACCCTGACCGAACACTTTATGATGTTCCCTACAGCTTCGGTGAGCGGAGAATTCTTTGTGCATCCCGATTCGAAATATTTCAGTCTGGAGAAAGTTGGCAAAGACCAGGTTGAAGATTACGCCCGCCGCAAAGGAGTTTCAGTGGAAGTAATTGAACAGTTTATGCCGGTGAATTTGAATTATAAATAAGCCCCCTCTAAATCTCCCCCAAGGGGGAGACTTGAAGAAGGCAGCCCTGATCAAATTCCTCCGAGGGATGGCTTTGGACATCGGGTTTAGATTTTTTCAGCTCTTTAGGAGCGAAATATTTGAAGATAGAAATGAGGATTGAACTGTTATTGCCCTCGGGGCAAAATATCAATAGCCCGGGGTAAAGTGAGGAACACAGTCTCCGTTCGCTAAAGCGGAACGGCAAAGGATAATGCCCTGAATGATATAAAATACCAATCGGAGAACTATCCTTTGCCCCCGATTTTCATCGGGGCAGGCTGTCTGGCTTTAGCCGACGGACAGGTAAAAACAAGAAAATCGTCCGCGCAAAAACCTAAAACAGAGAGAAATACTTCTTTCGGACGGAATGAAATTCTCTTTCATAAAATGTCGAGATGACTCAAAATGAAGTTATAGCGATTTTATAGCAACGACAATTCACCTTTGGTTGATTTGGCAAAAAGAACTGGGTTAGAAATCGAATAGGTAAAACCAACAATAAAACTTCAAAAAAGGTGGAATTTTCATTCTGCCTTTTTTGTTGGAAAAATTTCTTAAAAACATATTGTATATAGAAAAGGAAGGTTTAACTTGCGTAGGTGAATGTTGGTATTGTTATCAACCAACAGATGGAATTTCACCGTGAAATAACCGATTAAATCCAAGACCTGTCAATGATAAATGACAAGATTAAAATAATGGTTTCCTCAACAGTCTATGGGTCTGAAAATGATCTCGACCAGATTAAATATATACTTGAGGCTTTCGGGTATGAGGTAATCATGTCCAAAGAAGGTAATATATATGTGCCTATGGATGATGATCCTGAGAACGCCTGCATTAAAGCAGTAGAAAACTGTGACTTGTTTTTTGGAGTTATCTTTCCTCGGTATGGTTCTGGTATAACGCATAAAGAGTTTTTAAAGGCTGTTGAATTAGATAAACCCAGGTGGTTTATTGCCCACCGATACATTGAATATACCAGAAAACTCATGGAGCAATTCATGTATGATAAAGAAAAGAATAGAAATGGGTTTGACATTCAGCCAACAAGCGTTTTAGATAGTGTGAAAGTCGTTGATATGTATAATGATGTTCGCAAAAAATGGGTTCAACCCTTTTTTAAAACCAGTGAAATACAGGTTTTTGTTGAAACTCAATTCAAGGATATAAACAGAAGAAAGATAGAATTAGAAACGAGAAATAATGAATAGCGAAGAACTCATTAAAAGTATACTTGAACAAGAAGGAAATGAGCAACTTGAGTTCAGGGAAGTAGTTAACAAAGATGCCATTGGCAAAACCATTTGTGCATTTTTGAATAACAATGGTGGGCAATTGCTTATTGGTGTTTCTGCGGATAAGAAGGTTTTGGGAGTTGAAATGGCCAATAAGATTCAATCTGAACTTGAAAACTATCTCAACAAAGAGATTTTGCCCGAAACACCAATCATGGTATCAGTTGAGAAATATGAAGACAAGCAAGTTGTTCTTGTTAAGGTTTGGGCAGGTTCAAGGCAACCATACATTTTCGATGGAAGTATCTATTTCAGGAGGGCAGCAAGTACTGTCAAGGCTAATTCAAATGAAATTTCGGAGCTGATTCACAAGCGGCAACAAACAGAAATCCATTGGGAAAGACAATCGGCTATGGGAGTTGAATTGGAGGATCTTGATTCAGATGAAATTCAGCAGACCATTAAGGAAGCTATAAATACAAATCGTGTTAACGAACTTAAAAGTAACCCGTTAGATTTCCTTACGCATTTTGGACTATTTCAGAACGGACAATTCACAAACGCCGCGATAGTATTATTCGCAAAAAATCCGGCACGATATATTCCACAAGCCAGAGTTCGTATCGCTTTCCTCGAAAAAGGCAAGACTGCAGATGAATTTGTGGATGATCAGCTACTCGAAGGCAATCTATTCAAGAACATCGTATCTATACAAAACTTTCTGGAAAGGCATTTAAGTACATCCAGAAAATTTGATGATAAAAATTGGAAGCGAACCGACGATTATGTAGTTCCAATGTC
>CAMDGL010000374.1 GCA_945897845.1 Chitinophaga pinensis
CTATTCAATTACCATCTCGTCAATCAAATAGCCAGCACCGGCCATTTTGTCGATGACGAAAAGTGCAAAACGGATATCGAGCGCAATGTTGCGGCAGCGTTCAGGATCGAACATCAGGTCGCTCATGGTTCCTTCCCAGCAACGGTCGAAATTGAGGCCGATTAATTTTCCTTCCGCATCAATTACGGGACTGCCCGAATTTCCTCCGGTGGTATGGTTTGAAGCAGTGAAACATACGTTCAGCATACCGTTTTTGCCATATCTTCCGTAGTCTTTTTTCTCGTAAATATCGCGCAGTGCCTGCGGAACGTTGTAATCGTAAATTTCAGGATTGTCTTTTTGCATGATACCGTCGATGGTGGTAAAATAGTCGTAGATTACCCCGTCCATCGGTTCATAGCCTTCCACTTTTCCGTAGGCAACACGCAGGGTTTTGTTGGCATCGGCCCAAAGCGGTTTTCCTTCGTTCATCGCCATGATTCCTGCCACATACGTTTTCATGTTCTCGTCAATCTGTTTCTGAATGGTGTTGAAATACGGTTCCACATTTAGCTCAAAATGGTTTTTTAGGCTCCTGAACATTTTAAAAACCGGATCGTTGCTCAGCTTTTTCATTTTTTTTTCTGAAAGATTTGCTGTTGAAGCCAACAGTTTTGAAGCATCAGTAAAAACTGATTTTCTGTAAATATTGACGATCAGTTCTTCCGAAGAAGTTTTGCTCATTAGTAATTTGAAATCTTCAGGCAAATATTGCGGGGCGATGTCGTTGAAGTACAATTGGAGCAATTCGGCAAATACTTTTTCATCGGTCGCGCGGTTGTAATCTTTAAAATGAGCTGCAATCTTCAGTTTTATTGCCTCCTGAATTACTGCATGATTTGAAGATGCTGGCCAGCTTGTTTCAATCAGGTCGAAGAAAGAGATAATATTGAAAATATCGGTGCCCCTTCCAACAATTTCAGTAAAATAATCGTTGGCTTTTGTGTAAGGTTCTATATCGTGGTAAAGTTTTTCGAAGGTTGGAAGAATATTACCATATCGGTTTTTCCGATCGGGACTTTCCTCTCCCCAATTCTTAAATTCATTTTCACCGGCTTGTTTCACCTCGAGGGCATTCAGCCTTTTTAATCCTTTTACCTCACCCTGCCATTTTTTCCAGGCATTACCCGTTGTTTGATATTTAGCGGCATACTGAATACGAATTTTTGCATCTCTTTCCATATCGGCAGCAAGCAGGCTAAGTTTTATGCCACGGATTTTGATTTTATCAGGATCGCCCTGTTCCATGATCTGACGGATGGCCTGCGATGGCAAAAATTGCTGGGTAGTTCCGGGAAACCCAAATACAAGTGTAAAATCCTGTGGTTCGGCTCCTTTGAGTGAAATGGCGAAAAATTTCCGTGGTTTGAACGGAACATTGTCTGCCGAATATTTGGCTGGCTGATTGTCTTTTCCGGCATAAATGCGGAACATTGAAAAGTCGCCTGTGTGCCGTGGCCACATCCAATTGTCGGTATCGCCGCCAAATTTACCGATCGAAGTTGGGGGAGCGCCTACCAGCCTGACGTCTTCAAATACCTGATAAACGTACAAAAAGTATTGATTTCCGTAGTAAAGTGGCTTAACAGAAGCTTCAAATTTTCCTTTTTGAGCTGCTTCATCGGTTATTTTTTTTGTGTTCCTTGCAATGATTACTGAAAGAGAATCTTTTGGTTTGCCTTCCGTTCCGGCGAGTACCCTTTGAGAAACAT
Organism: Chitinophaga pinensis; assembly: GCA_945897845.1. Classification (GTDB taxonomy): domain Bacteria; phylum Bacteroidota; class Bacteroidia; order Bacteroidales; family Prolixibacteraceae; genus Aquipluma. The sequence continues at coordinate 1,752 of CAMDGL010000374.1, forward strand.
CCTCCATGCGATCGAGAAACCGGACACTCAATCCGGAATTTGGCAGTTCTTCCTGACGGGTTTTTGCCCAGAAACCATCGGTCAGATAATCGTGTTCGAGCGAACTGTGTTTCTGGATGGCATCATAACCACAGTGATGGTTGGTGATCAGCAATCCGTCGTTTGAAATAACATTACCCGTACAGCCGGTGCCAAAAAGCACCACGGCATCTTTCATACTTTCTTTGTTGACACTGTAAATGTCTTCGGCAGTGAGTTTGAAACCCATCTGCTGCATTTCTTTAATGCTGTATTTATCGAGCAAAGTGGGTATCCACATTCCCTCTTTTGCAAACAATGCTGCAAAGGAAATCAGGACAAGGCCAATGAGAAGTCCGGTTTTTCTGATCATTTTATTTTTGATTATTTATGCGACAAAAGTATTGATCTGTCGAGCACCCGTTTTGGGTATTTGTCATGAAAAGGAGGAGATTTTAAAAGCTTTATTGGTTTATTTCTGTGGAACTATGAAATCCGGAGGCAATAACTGTTGTTTCGATATTGTCTTTATTTACGATACTTGCGTTAACCAGGATCGACTTTACCAGTACTTTGCCATTGCTTTCGGTGGTAAATTGATTTTTGATAGTTTTGTTATTTGCCAAATTTATTGCCAGCTCTGCCGTTGCAAGGGCAGTTTCTTTCAATGGTTTTAGAACTGTACAGGTTTGCAGTCCGTTTTTTATAGCCCTTACATTTTCTAATTCAGCATCCTGACTGGCAAGAAGCACTTTCCCCTCCAGGCCAGCCTCTTTCAGCGCCATCATGGCTCCCAATGCCTGGTTGTCGTTACCGCAGATGATTCCGGTTAGTCCTTCCGAATATTTTTCAACGATAATTTTCGCCTGACGGTATCCATCTTCCTTGCTCCATGCTTCACCAAATTCGCTGTAAACCAAATTTACATCACCACTTTCCATCAACGGCTGGAAAATACTCATTTGGCCAAGAAACAAACGGGCAGAATTGTTGTCGGATTTTGAGCCTCCGATCAATGCATAATTCCCTTTCGGTTGAAGGGAAAGCAGGTATTTTGCCTGAATTTCTCCGGTATTCACACTATTTGTCGAGACGTAATAGTCGAGCGGACAGCCATTGATCAAACGGTCGTAGGCAATTACCTTTACATCTTTTTCGTGTGCCAGTTCCACAATTTCACCGGCAGCATCCTGATCGATCGGAACCACAATCAATACTTTTACCCCATTATCAATCATTTCCTGTGCCTGTGCAATCTGTTTTTGCTGATCGTTGTCGGCAACTTCAAGCAAAACTTCTGCACCCAGGTTGGTCAGGTTTTCCACCAGATAATCTTTGTCTTTTATCCAACGCTCATTGTCATAACTGTGCATCAGAATCCCAATTTTAGGATGCTTTGGTTGACAACCGGTAAAAATTGAAATGGTTATCAGGAAAAGAAAAAGAAGCGAATAGGTATTTGTCTTCATCGTTCAGCATTTTGATTTTAACACCGGCTAAGATACAAAATGTATTTTGATTCGCTATTTCAGAAAGTTTTCAGGTGTTCGTAAAGGCTTTGAATCGGCAATCCCATCACATTAAAAAACGAACCTTCGATGTGGTGAATGCCAATGTATCCGATCCATTCCTGAATGCCATAAGCACCGGCTTTGTCGTAGGGGCGATAGTTTTCGAGGTAATAATTGATTTCTTCGTCGCTCAGTTCTTTGAACCACACATCAGTCGTGGCATAAAACGAGACTTTTTTTTCGGTCGAAAGCAAACAAACGCCCGTCAAAACCTGGTGTTTATTACCCGATAATTCTTTTAGCATCCTGAATCCGTCGGCATAGTCGGCAGGTTTGTTCATTACCTGCCCATCGAGCCAAACGATGGTGTCGGCAGTAATTACCAGTTGATTGTCTTTCAGGATTGGACGAAATGCCTCGGCTTTCAGTTCCGCCAGATAAACCGGAACTTCGGTCATTCCCAGTCCTTCCGGGAATTCCTCCGGAATATCCATTGACTGAACGCTGAACTTTAATCCCAAATCAGCAAGCAGTTGCTGACGGCGCGGTGATTTGGATGCAAGGATAATTTCGTATTTTGAGAGGCCCCTCCCAACCTCCCCAAAGGGGAGGTGAAACGGACCGCTTTTACTGGTTGGATTTTCCATCTCTGGGCATGAAATAATAGGTTATTGCAATTAAATAGTTATTCTTTCTGAACCTGAAATGCCAGGCTCCCTTCCCTTTTGGGGAAGGGCAGGGGATGGGGCTGCACTGCTAATCCGCTTTTATCCCTCGGATTTCCTGTCCGAACCATTTTTGCTGAGAGCGCATTACCTGTTCAATTACATCGCGGACGCAACCTTCGCCTCCTTTTTTATGGGAAATGTACAATGAAATCGCTTTTATTTCAGGAACTGCATCCAGCGGACAAGTTGGGATTCCGATTTCTTTCATGATCTGAAAATCGACCAGGTCGTCGCCCATGTAAAGGATTTCATCTTTTTGCAATCTAGTTTTGGTCAGAATTT
>CAMDGL010000375.1 GCA_945897845.1 Chitinophaga pinensis
AGTGTAAATCCTGGATCGACGGCGGTTTGCAGCCACGTGCCGTAACCCGCGACCTCGATTGGGGTGTGCCGGTTCCGGTTGAAGGCGCTGAGAACAAAGTACTTTATGTTTGGTTCGATGCACCGATTGGCTACATTTCGGCTACCAAAGAATTAACTCCTGATTGGGAAAAATGGTGGAAAGATCCCGAAACCAAACTGGTGCATTTCATTGGAAAAGACAACATCGTTTTCCATTGTATCATTTTTCCGGTTATTTTGAAAGCCGAAGGTTCGTACATTTTGCCTGAAAACGTTCCGGCCAACGAATTTCTGAACCTCGAAGGCGACAAAATATCGACATCGCGCAACTGGGCAGTTTGGCTGCACGAATATCTTGAAGAGATTCCGGGAAAGGAAGATGTATTGAAATATGTACTGACCGCCAATGCCCCCGAAACCAAAGACAACGATTTTACCTGGAAAGATTTCCAGACCCGCAACAACAACGAACTGGTTGCTGTGCTTGGAAATTTTGTCAACCGTGTATTGGTTTTAACCCAAAAATATTACTCCGGAAAAGTTCCGCAAGCTGGTGAACTTACCCAAGCAGACCAGCTTGCGCTGGCCGAAATTTCAGTAATAAAAGCTGAAGTGGAGAAAAGCATTGGTCAGTACCGTTTCCGTGAAGCGCTCAAGTTTGCAATGGATCTGGCACGTTTGGGCAACAAATACCTTGCTGATGCCGAACCGTGGATCGTGGTAAAAACCGATCCGGAACGCGTGAAAACCATCATGTACGTCTGTTTGCAGATCACCGCCAACCTGACCATCATTTTTGCACCATTCCTTCCGTTCAGCATGGATAAACTGCGTGGATTCCTGAACATGGCCGAACTGAACTGGAGCAATCTCGGACGCACCGATTTGTTACCGGGCGGTCATCAGGTAAATACTCCTGAATTGCTGTTCGAGAAAATTGAAGATGAGGTGATTGAAAAGCAGGTAAACAAACTATTGGCTACCAAAAAGGCCAACGAAGTAGCCAATGCGCAAGTTGCACCGGCCAAAGAAAACTGCACCTTCGATGATTTCAACAAAATGGACATTCGCACCGGAACCATTCTGGAAGCCGAGCGCGTGCCCAAAACCAAAAAGTTGCTGAAACTGACCATCGACACCGGAATCGACAAACGCACCGTAGTTTCAGGCATTGCCGAATATTACAATCCTGAAGAAATTATCGGGCAGCAGGTGAGCATTTTGGTGAACCTCGAACCCAAAGAACTGAAAGGCATTCAATCGCAGGGAATGATACTGATGGCGCAGGATGCCGATGGTTCGCTGAAATTTGTGACACCTGCAACGCCGGTTAAAAACGGGTCGGAAATAAAATAAAAGGAAGCCCCCTCTAACTCCCCCGAAGGGGGAGAATTGGATCGGCTACCTTAAATGTAATGCAAATTTGATCAAAGACATACCCAAATTCCTCCCCTTCGGGGAGGTTAGGAGGGGCCGCCACAATCGCACCAACTACTGTTGGTGCGGTTTTCGTAAGCCTCAGTGCCGTCGTCAAGGCGGATCGGTTGCTTACACTCTATAAATCAGAACCGCTTTCCTACGGGAAGGCGGTTTTTAAATTTATATTGGAATAGTTCATTTTCAGGAGCTAATTTATATTCGCAAAAATGCTAAATTTGATAAAAATCAAGATTATGAATTCTGTAGAACTGAAAGAAAAAATAATAAGGCAAATTGATTGTCTGAATGAAGAAGACTTTGAAAAAGTGTACAATCAATTGCTGGAAATTCTCAAATCAGCTAATCACTACAAATTATCTGAAGAAGAAAATGAAGCCATTGATTCAGCTTTGAAAGTGAGTGAAGAAGGGGAAACATACACCCACAATGAAGTTATCTCAGAAGCCCAAAATAAATTTCCCAATTTGAAGTTCAAATGAGAACCGTTCATTGGAATAAACTTGCGCGGCTTGATTACTATCAAAACATCAGCTATTTGCTAGAAGACTGGTCAGAAAAAGATGCACAAAACTTTATCAATAAAGTATTTGAGATTGAAAATATACTGGCAAAAGGTAATGTCGAATTTCAGAATACTGATCGTATCGGCATAAAACGTTGCGTGATTAACAAACAAATCTCCTTGTTTTACAAGATCCATAACGAAAAAAACATCGAACTTCTTCGATTTTGGAATAACAACAGAAATTTGAAAAACTTAAATCTTTAAGTGATTGTCATATGCAGACATTTTATCGAAACCGCTTTCCTACGGGAAGGCGGTTTTTTTAATATCCAGAAATCAATGTTCACCAAAATCAGCGAAATCATCCATCACAAGTTCCATTCAAAACGCTAAAAATTTATACGTTCATTTAGTATTGCAGCATAGTGCAGGACACATTTCAGTAAAAATTACTATTTTCGATCCCTGAAAACTTAAACCGAAATCGCATGAAAGCTAAATCGAGCCTTATTATCATACTGGCATTTCTCGCCAGTTCCATCTTTGTTTCAGCAAAAGAAGAACCCAACCATCTAAAACTCTGGTACACCAAACCTGCCCTGAAATGGACGGAAGCCTTGCCAATCGGCAACGGAAGATTGGGCGCCATGATTTTTGGCGGAGTTGAAAACGACCGCATCCAGTTCAACGAAGAAACACTTTGGACCGGCGCTCCAAACGATTATGCACACAAAGGCGCATCGAAATATCTGGCGCAAATCAGGCAATTGCTGACCGACGGTAAACAAAAGGAAGCCGAAAATCTGGCACTGGCTGAATTCATGAGTGTTCCGTTAAAACAAAAAACTTACCAGGCTTTTGGCAATTTAAAACTGCATTTTCTCAACCAATCCACATTCACCAATTACCAACGTGAATTGGATTTAAATAATGCGCTTCACCGGATTTCCTACCAATCCAATGGAGTGAATTATACCCGCGAGTATTTGTCGTCAAATCCCGATCAGGTGATTGCCATTCGCCTGACAGCCGATCAGAAAAAAGCATTGGATTTTACATTGGATTTTGATGCGCTGCACGAATCAAAATCCATGGAAGCCAGCCGGAACAGCCTGACATTGAAAGTACAGGTAAAAGATGGTGCCTTGAGTGGTATTGCTTCCCTCAGGGTTGTTTCCGACGGAACAGTTTCGGCACAAGGAAATCAGCTTTCGGTTTCAGGAGCCAAAACAGCGACCATTTATCTGACTGCCGCGACCAATTACGTGAATTACAAAGATGTGAGTGGAGATCCGGAGCAAAAAGTGAAGCAAATACTGGCAAAAGCTGAAACAAAAAAATACAAACAAATTCTCAGCAGCCATGTTGCCGATTACCAGAAATTATTCAGCCGGTTCGATGTCCAGTTTTCTGAAAATGAACGGGTAAAACTGCCAACCAACGAGCGGATTATTGAGTTCAGCAAAAGTGCAGATGATCCGCAATTACTGGCTCTTTACATTCAGTATGGCCGTTACCTGCTAATTTCGAGCAGCCGCCCCGGAACACATCCAGCCAACCTTCAGGGAATTTGGAACGATCAGCTAAATCCGGCGTGGGACAGCAAATACACCGTAAACATCAATACTGAAATGAATTACTGGCCGGTTGAAGTAGCCAATCTGGCCGAATGTCAGGAGCCACTCTACAATATGATTGCCGATTGTGCCGAAACCGGAAAAACGGTTGCCAAAGAACATTACAATGCTACGGGTTGGGTGCTGCACCACAATACCGATATCTGGAGAGGAACTGCACCCATCAACGCTTCAAATCACGGCATATGGGTAACCGGTGGAGCATGGCTGAGCCGACATTTATGGGAACATTACCAATTTTCTCAGGATAAGGAATTTTTGGCAAACCAGGCCTACCCGCTGATGAAAGGTGCTGCAGAATTTTTTACCCAATTTTTGATCAAAGATCCCAAAACAGGTTATCTGATAAGCACACCTTCCAATTCTCCTGAAAATGGCGGTTTGGTTGCCGGACCAACAATGGATCACCAGATTATCCGTGCTTTGTTCCGTTCGTGCATTGAAGCTTCTGAAATACTGGGAACCGATCAGGGCTTTGCCGAAAAATTGAAAGAGATGCTGCCCAAAATTGCACCGAACCAAATCGGGAAACACGGCCAGCTTCAGGAATGGATGGAAGACAAAGATGACCCGACAAACAAACATCGTCATGTTTCGCACTTGTGGGGCGTTCATCCCGGGAATGAAATTAACTGGAAAGACACACCAGACTTGATGAAGGCTGCACGCCAGTCGCTGATTTACCG
>CAMDGL010000376.1 GCA_945897845.1 Chitinophaga pinensis
CGGCGCTGCTCCGCGGCATCGTTGGCTGCCACACTGTCGAGGTAATGGTAAATGTCTTTGTCCCATTTGTATTTATATCCGTCCTCGAAGAAATCCGGAAATTTAATCATCTGGATTTTACCGTCGCTGATCAGGTTAAGCGTATCTGTCAGTAAATCGATTACATATTGGTTTATTACCGCAGTAAATCCTGAAGTAAGTACCGAAAAATGGAACTTGTTGGTGGCATCGCGCAATTGGCGATTGGTATGCGGCATAATGCCAAGCATAATATCGTCGTGGTGCGGACCAGTGTGGTAGAATACCTGGTTCGATTCGCGTTCCATTCCCTTGTTGAATTTCGCAGTGATGGAATCAATCACCGACTGAACGGTATTTTCGTCCAGATTCGGGATCAAACGGCAATATCTGTCGGCCTTCAGGTCTTCGACAGTAATCCGGTGTCCGAACTTATTGATTTTCGGGCAAAGGTCGATGATGGCACGTTCCGTTTTCTGGTGTGTCCATTCGCCGGTTTGGTAATATTTGTCAACGCTGTCGGTCAATTTTACGGCTGCCCCTGTAGTCAGGTAAAAGCGGCTGTTTGGCAGTTTGTGCAGGCAACTTCCGGGATATTGATTGGAAGGTTCATTTTCGAGAGCATCCTTGATCACATCGGCTTTTGCCTCTCCGGCAGCAAAAACAATGGCTACTGCTTCAGGATTGTAGGTGATCGTTTCGAGCCCGATGGTAATAACCAACCGGTTGCGCGAAACTTCAATTCCGCCCAAATCGCCTGCTGCCACTGCCTGTGTTTCGAAGTTGGTGGCTGTTAAACGGGTGGTCGAAAAATGATCGGAACCTCTGGTATTAAATGCAAGATGCCCATCAGGACCGATGCTTCCGAGCCAAAAACCGATGCCGCCTTTTTCGCGTACTTTTTGTTCGTATGACGAGCACCAGTCATCAATTAGTTGAATTGATTTTTGCTGCAGCTTTTCAACCGGAGATTTGGCATCGCGGTAACGAAGCGACAAATCAATGGTCAGATTCGGAAATACCTCGTTGTATGTTTTGCCTTCGGCCAATAAAATATTATCCGAATTGATCAGCAATGCTTTGGCTGGATCGAGTCCGAAACCATTGATGTAATAGTTTTCGACATAGTTGCAGAAACTGTTGTGCTGTTTCGACGAAATCGGGTAAAATTCATCCGTTTGTACAAACTGAAGTCCGCGCAGGTCAGGTTTTTTTACTCCTGAAAGTCCGTAGGAACTCAGCAAGTCCTGCCCTTTTTTGTTGTCCCAGTTTTCCAGAAAAAAATGCGTGTATTTCAGGAAATATTCCGAGGTTTTTCCAGTAGGAAGGCTGATTACCCCATTGGGATTTTCAGTGATCCATTCGAGAAATCGCAGGGAGGCCAGCATACCTAACTTTGGAAAGTTTTCAACTGTAATGTAAGGCATTTTGGTGGTCATCTGGTCAATTCCTGCCTGTTGCAGAAAGATCTTTTCAACCTGACTAAATTGATTTGTTAACATTGTATGTGTTTTTAGATGTAATTTCTTATTTTTTATCCAGAACGCGTTCGAGCAGTAAAGCTGCAACACCTTGTATGCCGGCCTGACTGCCAAGTTCCGATACCTTAATTTCAATTTCATTCCCCAATTCAGGATTACAGAAAATATGGATCGCCTGCTGAATTGGTGGAAGAATAAACTGGCTGGCTTCCGAAATCTGGCCACCCAGAATGATCGATTCAGGATTAAAAATCTGGATGAGATAAGCCATTCCTTTTCCGAGCCATTGCCCAACATTTGCAAGCATCGAAATCGAAAACTGATCGCCCATGTTGGCTGCCTGAACAACACTCCTGATTTCAATCTTTTCCGGATCATTGTCAACCAGCTGACCCAGCAACGACGAACGTTTTTCTTTCAAACCTTCTTTGGCCATGCGAACAATGGCTGTTCCTGAAGCAATCGTTTCCAGGCAACCCGTTTTGCCGCAGTTGCATAAAATTCCATTATCGACCATCGGCAAATGGCCGAACTCACCGGCAAATCCGTCGCGTCCTTTATAAAGTTTGCCATTTACGATGATGCCCAGCCCAATTCCCCAATCGAGGTGAACCGTAAGCACGTTGCGCTTCGATTGGGCAGCCCCAAAACGAAGTTCGGCAAAAGCGCGGGTTTTGGCATCATTTTCAATTAGCACTTCCATCCCGAATTTTTTCCTGAAAACTTCGGCAACAGGCCGCTTAGATACCATGTAAGTTTTATTTATTCCGGTTTCAGAATCAACCAGACCGGGCATTTCAATGCCAATTCCCCATATTTTGTCCCTGGCAATTTGCTTTTCCTGAATGATATTTTCTGTAAACTGAACGATCGGATCAACGATGGAATTTCCATGAGTAATGGTGAGCGGAAGAATGTGGTCGCCGGTAATTTTTTGGTTCTTCGCATTGAAGATAGCTACCGATGTTTGATAAATATTGATTGAAATACCAACAATGTAAAATGCATCTTCTTTATTGCCATACAAGTTGGGGCGTCTTCCTCCGCTTGAACTTCCCTGTCCGAGTTCCTCAATCATCCCCTCATTCTTTAATTCATTCAGCAGACTGATAATTTTAGGCGTACTAAGTTTTACAAACCTGCCCAAATCGGTGTTGGCCATTGCTCCGTAAAGGAACAAATGCTTGATAATCTTGCGTTTTTGTGAGTTGTTTTTTTGCTCCACGAGATTCATGTCGCTGTCAGAAGAATATTTTACTGGAGGAAAATTCATCGTTTTATAGATTATCCCGGTTTTAAAACTGAACAAAGATATTGCATTTATTTTTTAATCAAGGCAATACTTTAGTTAAAAAATTAAAAAGATTTCTGATAGGTACGATCCATAATAATGATCTTTTTTTCGGAAATGTTGATAGGAATGTTCTCTGTGGTTTGGGTATGACTTGAGTGATGGGACATGTTTAAATAAAAAAAATGAAAAGCGGTGGGGATTCCCACCGCTTTTCACTAAACAAACAACTAAAATTACCTTACGAACTTTGCTTTTTTTACCAAAAACCAATCAACCCAAATAAGTCCAAAAAATAAAAATAATCTGCAAAGTCAAATCAAGTTACGATAAGCAAAGTCTCATTGTTTCATTTGTTGGTAAAAATTAACAATTATTAGCAGAAATATATTATCAGCATTCTGGTTTTGTCTGAAACAGAATGGTTTAAATCCCGGATAATATTTTCCGTTTGAGCGGCCAAAAACATAGCCTCCATTTGAATGTTGGTAAAAAAAAAGATTATCTTTCTCGTTATTATATTCATTCAATTTTAAGGTTGTTTTTTTTGTTTAAAGCTTCGGCTAATCGGATATCTTTTTTTGACATCTTACTTATTTAAGGTAACGGATAATTATGAAAATAAGCAAGTTGATTAATGAAGATATGTAATTGAGGGTGAGTTAACTTGAAGATATTGTGACAATGGTATTTTAGAAAGGAGAGGTAAAAGTAAAGCAGGTACCGAGAATGAATCCGGCAGGGGAATGGATTTAATTATCTGCAAAGATTTTATCGACAATTACGACAGTAAAATATGGTCTGCAAGCGAAGTGGGTGTTGGCAGTAGTTTCAGTATTACATTAAAAATGGGGGAGAATCGCATTATGAAGAACAATAATCAGATACAATTTCAGCCTGAAATTTTAAATGAAATTCAATTCGGTGATATTTTTGTCCTCGCCGAAATTCAGCAAATGCAGGATTTATTTTCAGATGCAACTGGCGTCGCCTCAATAATTACCCAACCTGACGGAACCCCAATTACCCAACCCAGTAACTTCACCCGCTTGTGCAATAATATCATCCGAAAAACTGAGCAGGGATGTGCAAACTGTTACAAATCCGACGCGATAATCGGAGGGTTGAATCTTTCAGGGCCAATCGTGCAGCAATGCCTTAGCGGAGGTTTGTGGGATGCAGGTGTTTCAATAACGGTTGGAGGAAAACATTATGCCAATTGGTTAATCGGTCAGGTATGGAATCCGGAAGTGGATAAAGAACGGATGATTCAATATGCCGTTGAAATAGGTGCAAACCCGGCGGATTTTTTAGATGCACTGAAAGAAGTGCCACAAATGTCGGTTGAGCAGTTTCGTAAAGTTTCAAATATGCTTTTTGCATTTGCCAACCAACTTTCTGAAAAAGCATATTCAACGATGCTGTTGCAGAGCCAGATTACAGAGCGTGAGAAAGCAACCGAATTATTGATTGATAGTGAATTC
>CAMDGL010000377.1 GCA_945897845.1 Chitinophaga pinensis
GGTATGCAGCCAAAATAACCGGTTCGCAAAACAACTGGAACATCGGGATGATGCACATCAGCGACGAACGCGATTATGGCAATTCGCAACTTTCAGTCGGACGGATCAGCCGCAACATTGGTGCTCAATCGTCGGTTGGGGTGATCGGAACTTGGGGAAATGCACTTTCTACAGATAGAAATATGGTTGGCGGATTCGATTTGAAACTGGCGACTTCCAAATTTCAGAAGAACAAAAACATCGCATTCACGCTATTTGGGATGATTTCAGACACACCCCTCAAAAACGAGGAAAATAATACTTCATGGGGAGCCGACATTGCTTTCCCGAACGATTTTTTATACTTCGGACTGGGCCATTACGAAGTGGGTGAAAACTTTGTGGCAGGCATCGGTTTTGTTCCGCGAACCGGCGTAAAAGCCTCTTATGGAAATATATCCATCGGTCCGCGGCCAAAAATAAAAGGAATTCTTCAGGTAAAAAGCGGTGGCGGATTTAACTACCTGACCAATTTCGACCAGGTGATGGTTACCCGCGTACTGAATATCCAGCCTTTGGGAATCCGGTTTAAATCGGGCGAAGAATTTACTTATTCGTTGAACCAGCAATACGAATTTTTAACCAAAGATTTTAATATTTACCCCGGATTTGTGATCCCACAAAATGCCTATACTTTCTGGTATCAAAACGTTCAGTTAACTGCAGCGGGAAGCCGCAATCTGGCAGGATCGGCAAGTTTTGGCTCAGGCGATTTTTACAATGGCCGGAAGCAGGACATGAAACTGACAGTGAATTACAAAGTGGCTGTTCCGCTGTTCATCGGTGCCAACTATTCCGTCAACCATGTTACTTTGCCTGAAGGTGATTTCACTGCTAAAATTTACCAGTTGAATATGAATATTCTGTTTAGCCCGACGGTCACACTTTACAACTATTTTCAGTACGACAATGCCAGCGAAAAGATGGGCTGGCAATCACGTTTTCAATGGATTCTGAAGCCCGGAAATGAAGTGATTCTGGCCTGGACTTCAGGCTGGGCACAACCGGCAGAACGCTTTATCATGAACGAAAGCGCGCTGAGATTGAAACTGAAGTACAATATTCGGTTTTAGTCGAAAAGATTTATACGCAATTAAAATCAGGGGTAAAAAATTTTCAATATGTTGTGATATTTTAGTTCTCTGTGCGAATAATTAAGCGAGTAAAACATTTGCCACTTAATTGTTAAAGCTATGGTAAGAAAACGAACTAAAGAAATTTTAGCAGATCTCAAGACAAAACAACGAGTTTCGGCAAGCGGATGAAACCAGAACAAAAATCAGAACAGTTTTTGGCAGTCGTTGATACATACAAAGGCATAATTTATAAAATTGCCAATTCGTATTGCAATGATGCTGAAACCAGAAAAGACCTGGTTCAGGAAATAATTGTCCAGTTCTGGAGGGCTTTTGATCGCTATGACGACCGGTACAAACGATCGACCTGGATTTACCGAATAGCACTGAATGTTGCCATTTCATTCTACCGGAAAGAAAACCGGAGAAAAGAAATTTCAAATCCTCTCCCAGACAGTATTTTGAGTTTTGCGGACACCAACTCTGAACATGAAACTGAAACAGACTTGGGATTATTGCAAAAATTCATTTCAGAATTGAAAGAATTGGACAAAGCCCTGATGCTACTCTACCTCGATGAAAAAAGTCACAAAGAAATATCAGAAATTATGGGAATTACTGAAACCAATGTGGCTACCAAAATCGGACGGATAAAAATCCTGTTAAAACAAAAATTTTCATCCCGATAACTATCGGAAAACTATGCAAAAATGGAAAACACAGATATCATAAATATTTGGAAATCTTACGACAAAAAGTTGGAAGAAAACCTTGTGCTCAATAGGAAAAATGCAGCAGACATTACCAAATTAAAGGTTCAGTCGTTACTGCAATCGATGAAACCTTTGAAAATATTTACAATTTTTATCGGCATCTTATGGATTGGCTATATCGATACCCTGATTGTCAGTTCTTTTCACATTGTCAGTTCCTATTTTCTGATTTCGGCAATTATTCAAGTGGTGCTCACCAAATTGGCAATTGGAATCTATCTCTATCAGCTAATTCTCATTCATACGGTAGATATTAGCGAGCCGATATTGAATACGCAGGAGAAATTATCCCGATTGAAATCATCAACATTATGGGTAACCCGACTGCTTTTTCTTCAACTTCCGGTTTGGACAACCTTTTACCTGAACGATAGCATGCTGGCAAACGGAAATATTTGGCTGTACATGCTGCAATTTCTTGTGACTGTATCATTTTCTTACATTGCAATTTGGCTCTTTTTCAACATCAGGTATGAGAATAGAGATAAAAGATGGTTTCGCTTAATTTTCGAGGGAAAAGAATGGACTCCGGTATTAAAATCAATAGAGCTTTACGAAGAAATTGAAGAATTTAAACAGTCGGAATAATGACGAGACTTATCGTGCAGCACCGATTAATGCTTCTGTGTAATCTGCTTTGAATCTGCAGAATCAAATCTCAGTCGGTTCCAGTAAATTGCAACTGCGTTTTTTCCTGTTAAGGCAGTATTTAATAAAAACTGTTGTCTTTAACCTTGAAAAAAGAAAAGAAACCATTCAACTGGATACTTTGCGAAAAATGCTGGTGGTACTAATCGGTAAAGTTCAGCTAACCAGTCCTTTTATGGATCAAATTGTAACCGATGAGAACAGCTAAAGTTTTTCTCGTGAAATGAAGGAAAAATACAGAATCCTTCTCAAAAAGAGAATTGGTATTTTAGGACTTTGAAATCTCATTTCATCTTTCGCGTAATCCGTGTAAAATCCGTGTAATCTTTTTATATCCAGCCTCTCAGCCAATAATACCCCGATGCGGCCATTTCCCTGGCAATCAAAATTTCGTATTTCAGGTGGTTCCAGAATTGATACCTGACCGAAGTATTACCGCCAATATCAGGGATTGCAGTTTTGTTGCCGCCCAATTGATCATCGTCAAAAAATAAATTGGCTTCAATCGCATTCTCGAAAGTGGGCAAAGCACTCACATTTTTGAACCCGGCTTTTTTGAAAACCAATACCGACCGGCGCATGTGTTCGGGCGAGGTTACCAGCAAAACAGATTTTCCGGTTAAACTTTCCTGATTAAAATTCTGAAGCTGGATGGCTTCTGAACGTGTATTGGTAGCCGTTTGCTCGAACAATATTCTTTCAGCAGTAATTCCTTTAAGGATCAGTTCGGCAGCCACCATTCGCGCTGTACTGAGCGAATCGGCCGGATCTCCGGGAATGGAAATTACGATCCGGCTATCTGGTGACTCAATTGCCGCACGATGTACAAAAAATACCCGCATCAGGCTCGATTCGCTGGGCATTCCGCCTCCGCCCAGCAAAACAATGTAATCAGGCTTTCCGGTAATTTTTGATTGACTGGTCCCCAGCCAGTAATAACCCCAATAGGGCAAAGTTGTGAAACTGAGTATGAGCATCGCCAGAAACAATATTCCAAAGGCAACAAACAATGTGCGAAGTACCGCCCAACTGCGGTAAAAAATAGTCGGTTTTGCCATGGGTTAATTAATCAGTTAAAGCCTAAAGTTAGGGAAATTTCCAGATTAGCTTCAGTGTTGAAAATAATAGGTAGTTTTGGATTGAAATGCCAGCATTTTCAAATGAACGAAAAATGAAAAACAGGTTTCTGATTGTATTCCTTTTATTACTGACGACGGCATCATTTGCGCAGAATATCGATATTCATTTGCTTCGTTTTGTTCATTCCCCGAACATTCAGCGCAGCGATAATTTCATGAAGTTCACGTCAAATTCTGGCTACGCTGTGGTGACGGGAGTTTCTGTCGGCATCGGCATTGCCGGATTGATCAGACATGACGACAAACTTATAAACACTGCCTGTCAGATTGTTGTTGCCAATGCAATCAATATGGGAGCCACATTGTCATTGAAATATACGATTAACCGCGACCGGCCTTTTCTGACTTATCCTGACATTATTAATAAGGTTGATGAAGACAGCCCTTCTTTTCCTTCCGGCCATACTTCCAGCGCTTTTGCAACAGCGACGTCGTTGAGCCTGTATTTTCCCCAATGGTACGTCATTGTTCCGACCTACCTTTGGGCCGGAACTGTTGGATACTCGCGGTTGCACCTGGGTGTGCATTATCCCGGCGATGTTTTGGGTGGGATAATTACCGGAGCCGGCAGCGCTTTCCTGACCTTCAAACTG
>CAMDGL010000378.1 GCA_945897845.1 Chitinophaga pinensis
GGCACTTTGCTCAGCAAGGTGGGGAACGACAAGGCAGGACGTGATGCACGTGAGGCGATTCGTCGTCTTGGTCTTTCTGACGAGAACATCCAAACCGACTATGAATTTCTGACAGGTTCGGTAAAAGTAAAGATCGATGAAAATGGAAATCCCGATTTTAATATTATCACCGATGTTGCCTACGATCACATTGAAATTAACTATGAGATGATCGATGCTTTTAGTGAAGCAGATTGTGTTTGTTATGGTACGTTGGTGCAGCGTTATGGCATTTCAAAAAATACTTTGCGGGAACTGATTAACGAGTCTCTGGATGTTGTTAAGTTTCTGGATATCAATCTCCGGAAAAAGTGTTATACCGCTGCTTCTGTTGAAGAAAGCCTGCGAATGGCCAATATTTTGAAAACCAATGATGAGGAACTGCTGATCACCAAAGAATTGCTTGGGCTGAAGCATTCGAACCTGAAAGACCTTGCAAAGGAAGCGCTTGAAACTTTCAATCTGGAAATCATTCTTTGCACGCTCGGTTCAAACGGAGCTTTTTGCCTGACACAGGAGGATGTTTTTCATTACGATCCCGGATATCAGATCAGTTTGGGAGATACGGTTGGTTCGGGTGATGCATTCTCTGCCGGATTCGTTCACTATTACATGAACGGACAGCCGATAGATGAAGCGCTCCGTTTCGGCAATGCAGCCGGTGCAATGATTGCCACCACGATCGGTGCCACAGCGCCTGTTTCAAAACAACAAATCATCGATTTTATGGGTATTCCGCACAACCGGAACAATGTCAGGTTTCATCAGTAAGCAACGTAAGAAATACAATCAGGTCAATGACATACTGCAAAAGTCATTCATTGAATGACTCATTTATTCAGAAACTCGCTTGTGCTCAATGACGTTTTCCGAACCGCAATATTCCTGCCTGTGACAAAGTCATGATAATAACTCCGGCAACAGTGACTGCTCCGCCCCAAAGTTGAATCGGAAGGGGAAAATTTCCGAAGAAAAAGTAAGCAATGATGAGCACAAAAATTCCTTTTAAACTTTGGATGATCGACGACCGCGATGCAGTGATATAGCGATAGGAATAGAAGAACGACAGCAACCCGATAAATGAACCAAAAAATGCTCCCAAAGCAATGTTCCTGAAGGCTGACGCCGGAATGGCGAGCGATTGCCCGCTTTGCAAAAAATAGATGAGAAAGAAAAGGAAGATCCAGCCGTTTGAGTTCAGGTTAAAAACTTCGGGACTGGCTTTTTGAACATTCTTTTTTACAATTACTGAAACGGTGGCAGCAAAGAGTGTGTTAATCACCACAAATCCAGTTCCGGGAATGAAAAATTTGCTCCAGCTCAGATCGCCCGAATAGCTGATTGCAAATGCACCGGCCAGGGCAATCATTGCGCCCAGCGCTTCAATCAGGGTGAAACGTTCCTTCAGGAAAGTAATCCCCAGAATACTCAGAAATACCGGAAACAGATTCCCTAAAAAGGAAGTTACCGATGGATCGGGAATGGCCTGAATAGCCATAAAGAAGGTGATATTTGAAATAACATCAATTACACCGAGCAATACCAGCAAGCCAATTACCTTTCTGGGAATTGCCGGCAACTGCCGGAATTTTCCTGAAACAAGAATAAATACCAGGTTGATCAGAAATCCCATTCCGAAATAATACAGGCCAAATTGCGCCAGTTCAACCTGGTTCAGGCCTGCCTTGCTAAACACATACAAACTGGAAAATGCGATGGTTCCGGTAATCGCGAACGCATAACCTTTCCACTCTTCCGACTTCATCTCTGCCATAAATTCAATAAAAAAAGCGAAACCTCAATGGAGATTTCGCTTTAGCAAGATATGTTATTTTTTTATTACAACCGCTTTTTAATCGCTTTTGTCGCTTCTTCGTAACCTGGTTTTTCGAGAAGGGCGAACATGTTCTTTTTGTAGGCTTCAACTCCCGGCTGATCAAAAGGATTCACTCCCAAAGTATATCCGCTTAAACCGCAGGCCACTTCGAAGAATTGAATCAACTGACCAAGATAATACTCGTTCAGTTTTGGCAATACAATCTGAATGTTTGGAACTCCGCCGTCAAAACGGGTACATTACAAATTTTATAAAACGCGATTTTCCACCTTCAGAAATATTTATATTTGTTGAAAGAATTAAGATAAAACGAAATGACTTCGACAGAAATAAAGAAACAATTTGACGGGTATTTGCCATTGTTGTCCAGCAAGCAACAAGCTTTGGTTTTAGAAATGGTTAAAAGTCTACTAAACATTGACAATGATGTTGAAAGAATTAACCGCAAACAATACAATAAAGAAATAGACGAAGCTGTTGATCGGGTTGAAGATGGGAATTTTGTTACGCATGAAGACGCCATCAAAGAATTGTCTAAATGATCAATCCCAAGCCCTTTACAATTATTTGGGATAGAATTGCTCTCGATGACTTCAAAGATATTTTGGACTATTTGTCAAAGCAAAGTTTCCAGGCTACCAAAATAGTAAGAGAAGGAGTATTGTTCCGGTTAAATGAAATAAAAACAAATCCGCTTCTTTTTGAACTTGACAAACTAAAAGGCGATCCGAATAAAGAATTCCGGGCATTCGTTATTTATAACCTCCGAATAACTTATCAAATAAAACCGGCGGCAAAAGAAATTCGGATTTTAAGAATACGTCATTCCAGTAGAGAACCACTTGGTTATTGATTTTAACCCTTTCGGTTTATTTGGTACAACTTCAATAAAAAAAGCGAAACCTCAAACCTGAGATTTCGCTTTTTGATTTGAAAGTATTTTTTTTTGAATTACAATCGTTTCTTAATCGCTTTTGTAGCTTCTTCAAAACCTGGTTTTTCGAGCAGGGCGAACATGTTCTTTTTGTACGCTTCCACCCCAGGCTGATCAAAAGGATTCACTCCCAAAGTGTATCCGCTTAAACCGCAGGCAACTTCAAAGAATTGGATCAACTGACCAAGGAAATATTCGTTCAGTTTTGGCAGTACAATCTGAATGTTTGGAACTCCGCCGTCAACATGGGCCAGCATGGTTCCGAGCTCGGCCATTTTGTTCACTTCGTCAACACGTTTTCCGGCTAGGAAATTCAGGCCATCCAAATCGGCTGCATCAGTCGGGATACGAACTTCGCGGTCGGGACTGGCAACCGAAACAACGGTTTCGAACAAAGTGCGTTCGCCTTCCTGAATGTATTGACCCATTGAATGCAAATCGGAAGTATTGTCAACCGATGCAGGGAAAATGCCTTTGCCTTCTTTTCCTTCGCTTTCGCCGTAAAGCTGTTTCCACCATTCGGCCAGAAAATGAAGTTTCGGATTATAGTTGACGAAAATCTCCACCTTTTTTCCGTTTTTGTACAGTTCATTGCGAACAGCGGCATATTGAGCTGCCAGGTTTTCTTCGAACGGAACATCCACCCCGGTTGCATGTTGCATGTCAACAGCACCCTGCACCAATGCGCGGATATCGAATCCGGCAACGGCGATGGCAAGCAAACCTACCGGAGTCAGCACCGAATAACGACCGCCAACATCATCAGGAATAACAAAAGTTTTGTACCCTTCGATGGTAGCCAGTGATCGCAATGCGCCTTTGCTGGCGTCGGTAATTGCCACAATACGTTCGTTGGCTTCCGCTTTTCCGTATTTATCTTCAATGTCCTGTTTCAGCAAGCGGAAAGCCAAAGCAGGTTCGGTAGTTGTTCCCGATTTGGAAATTACCGCCATTGCATATTCCTTGGTTTTCAGCAACTCGCGAAGTTCGAAAAGGTAATCTTCGCTGATGTTTTGTCCGGCGAAAAGGATAAACGGACTTTTGCGTTCTTTCAGATGAGCAAAGCTGTCAGAAAGTGCATCAACAACCGCTTTGGCTCCCAGGTATGAACCACCGATGCCGATTACCACAAAAATGTCGATGTTTTTGGCTACCAGTTTGGCTGCGGTTGCTTCGTAATCAGCAAGTTCAGCTTCACCGATTGAAGTTGGTAAAGTGGTCCAACCGAGGAAATCGCTTCCTTTTCCGGTCTTGTTTGATAGTGCCACATTGTGACTTTCAATCGCTTTTTTGTATGAGAAAATGGAGTCTTTTGAAATAAAATCAAAAGTCTTCTCAAAATTTAAGGCTATTTTTTCCATTGTGTTTTTATCTAAGATTTTCAGTTAACAATCTGATTTCGATGGCGGGGGAGATGTTTTCGTACAAAATATTGTAAACGGCTTC
>CAMDGL010000379.1 GCA_945897845.1 Chitinophaga pinensis
TGGGTCAGGCCGATGAGGCACTGAAAAACCTGAATGATTATTTGGACTGCACTTCAAGGAATGGATTTCACCAGAACGGAGTGCAGACCAGAAAAGACCTTCCTGCCTATAATATGCGTGCCTTTACCCTGGAAGGAAATTTTGCTGCCTCGCAGGCCGTGAATGAAATGCTGCTGCAAAGCTGGGGTGGCAGGATTAGGATTTTTCCTGCCGTACCTGACCAATGGGCTAATGTCTCCTTTCAACAGCTCCGTGCGGAAGGCGGATTTAGGATCGATGCTGAAAGGAAAGAGGGTAAAACAGTGAAGGTGAAAATTACAGCCACGGTTGATCAACCTCTTAGGTTAAAAAATCCCTTTGGGAATCAGAAGTATAAATCAAATATCGATCTTGAAAATAATGACTACGACGATTTATTGTGCTTTCTGAAAAAAGACCAGACCTTGTTATTGGAAATTCGGTAAAAGAAAAGAGCAATGAAGAAATTAAAGGTATGGATTGCAACTGCAATCAGTTGTTTTTCTGGCCTTTCCCAAGCAAATATACAAAGGCCAAACATCATCTTCTTCCTGGTGGATGATATGGGATGGCAGGATACTTCGGTGCCTTTCTATCATGAAAAAACGCCCCTGAATCAAAAGTTTCATACCCCAAACATGGAGCGGTTGGCCGCCCAGGGAATGAAATTTACACAGGCCTATGCCTGCAGTGTTTGCTCCCCCTCACGCACCAGCCTTATGACAGGAATGAATGCAGCAAGGCACCGGGTGACAAACTGGACTTTGCGTAAAAATCAGACGGTCGATGCAAAGGATGATGATCTTAAATTCCCTGACTGGAACCTGAACGGTCTTCAACCAATTAACGTAGAGTCTATTAACCAAACAATAGCCGCCACCACGCTTCCTGAACTTCTCCGAACCAACGGATATTTCACGATTCATTGCGGGAAAGCGCATTGGGGTGCTGAGAGCACCCCGGGAGCTAATCCATTAAATTTGGGTTTTGATGTAAATATTGGAGGACACTGCGCCGGAGGACTGGGGAGCTATCAGGGGATCCATAATTTTAGCGCAGCATGGCGCAATAATGATCGAATCTGGGATATACCCGGTCTGGAAAAATACTTTGGGAAGGATATCAACCTGACTGATGCCCTTACTCTGGAGGCAAAGTCAGCACTTGACAGTTCCCTTCAAATCGGAAACCCATTCTATCTATACATGGCGCATTATGCGGTTCATATTCCCTTGGAACCCCACCATCAATTTTATCAAAAATACAAGGACAGAGGCTTGGATGACGCCGAGGCCATGTATGCCTCCATGATTGAAGGGATGGATAAAAGTTTGGGTGATCTGATGGATTACCTCGAAGAGAAGGGAATTGCCCAAAATACCGTTATTTTATTTATGTCAGATAATGGCGGTTTAAGTGCACATGGCAGAGGAGGGGTTTCAAATACCCATAACTTGCCGCTAAACAGTGGCAAAGGCTCGGCTTACGAAGGGGGCATCCGTGAACCGATGATTGTAAAATGGTCGGGAAAAGTAAAGCCAGATACTCAATGTGATGATTATTTGATTATTGAAGATTTTTTTCCAACCATACTGGAAATTGCAGGAGTCAGAAAATATAAAACCAGGCAAAAAGTGGACGGAATCTCCTTTCTCCCGATGCTACTCCAAAAAGGAACAAGGTCTCAAGACCGCGACCTGTTCTGGCATTTTCCCAATAATTGGGGACCACAGGGACCGGGTATCGGAGCAACAAGTACCATTCGAAGTGGCGACTGGAAATTGATCTACTGGTATAAAGATCGTCATTTTGACCTTTTTAATATCCGTAATGACATAGGCGAACAAAACAACCTGGCAACAACCCATCCGGAGAAAGTGAAGCAACTTGCTTCTAAACTGGGTAAATACCTTCGAAAAGTGGGTGCTCAACGCCCTTCTTACAAAGGTTCGGGTGAAATTGCTCCCTGGCCCGACCAGTGTATGGATAAATAATGACCGGATTTGCTCTTTAGGTAACAATGGCGACTGCCAATTTGCAATCAGTACTTTTCAACTTTGGATTTATTATCCCATCCAAGCTCAAAAGTTGATCGGAAATTTAAATTTGCCCCTTTTCCAAAGTCATCAAACTGAATATTGAATCGAATGTTGATCAGAGTGAAATAAGATTAACTTTTTTACGCTTCACTTAAATTTACTATCATTACTGATAAATTGCTGAATTAACTAAGTTCGGCAAAAGTCTTGTAACGAAGATTTTAAATTTCAGAATAAAAGAAAATGAACAAATTACTTCCAATTTCAGTAGGGATCATGCTTTTATCCTTTCAAAATCACGGAAAAAAAGCGGAAGCTGCACGAGTAAGTGAAATTGCAAGGCCCAACATTCTTTTTCTGTTTGCCGATGATCAGCGGGCCGACGCACTTGGCTGTTCAGGCAATACGTATATCCGGACACCCCATATTGATAAAATTGCAGAGAGCGGGGTGCGTTTCAGCAACAGCTATGTGATGGGAGGCCATCATGGTGCCATTTGCGCACCCAGTCGCGCCATGCTCATGAGCGGGAAGAGTCTTTTCAATGTGTACGATAAGCTGGATGGCGTTATGACTATGCCTAAATATTTTGCACAAAATGGTTATGAAACTTTCGGGACCGGTAAGTGGCACAACGGGGCAAAAAGTTTTGAGGCCAGTTTTCAGAAAGGCGAAAATGTGTTTCTTGGAGGGATGTGCGACCATTTCAAAGTACCTTGCCAATCGTTGGGGGCTGATGGAAAACTGGGCAACCCGATGCTAAAAGGATATTCAACCGACCTGTTTGCTGATGCAGCCATCAATTTTTTATCGAACTTTGATAACGAAGAACCGTTTTTCTGCTATGTGGCATTTACCGCACCTCACGATCCCCGATCACCGCGGGAAGATTATTCAGGCACTTATCCTGAAGGAAGCATTCCGTTGCCTGGTAATTTTAAACCGTTGCATTCATTTGCATTCGACAATCTGAATATCAGGGATGAAACACTTGCACCATGGCCACGAACACCAGCGGTTATTCAGGAATCGCTGTCGGATTATTATGCCCTGATCAGCCATATGGACAATCGGATTGGTGATATTATTGAGACTTTAAAAAAGAAAGGGCTGTTTGAAAATACCATCATTGTTTATGCTGCCGACAATGGATTGGCCATTGGAAGCCACGGATTGCTTGGCAAACAAAATCTCTACGAACACAGCACGAAAGTGCCCTTGTTCATTAGTGGCCCGGGGATTCCGAAAAATGAAGTACGTGATGCGTTGGTATATTTGTATGATATTTTTCCGAGCTTGTCCGATATCTGTGGATTACCTGCTCCATCAGGAGTTGATGGGAAGGACTTTGTTCAGGTTCTCATTGGAAAGGAAAAGGAAGTCCGCAGTTCACTTTATACCGTCTACCGCAATACCGCACGGGCCGTGCGCAACGATGAATGGAAACTGATCCGTTATCCTCAACGGGATTTTACACAGTTATTTAACCTGAAGCAAGATCCGTTGGAAATCAATAATCTTGCTTCCCTTCCTGAAAATAAACCCAAAGTTGAAGAAATGATGTTGCTGCTGGAAAGCTGGTACAGCTTGAGTAACGACACCGCAACCATGTTCCCCAAAACAATTTTGCCACTCGAATATGACTATAGAAAGCTGAAGCAAACACCTGATGTGCATCAACCCGAATCGATACTTAAAAAATATTTCAGGGGTGTTGACTTGAACAATTCGCCGAAAACAGCCCATTAAACAAGAACAAATATGAAAAAACTTCTATTAGCAATTTCACCTCTTATGGCTTTAACATCAGCACATAGTGCTGAAAAGAAACATAATCAGCCCAATATTGTAATCATTTATGCTGACGATATGGGCTATGGTGACCTTAATTGCCAAAACCCCAATTCGAAAATCCCCACTCCTAATTTGGATAAACTGGCCTCGGAAGGGATGCGTTTTACCAATGCGCACAGCTCTTCCGGTGTCTGCTCACCAAGTAGGTTTGGCCTGCTTACCGGCATGTATCATTGGCGCAGGCAACATGGCATTGTGAATTCATTTGGCAAACCATTTTTTAAAGATTCGGATATTACCTTGCCTCAGCTATTAAAAACAAAAGGCTACACAACCGCTTGCATTGGTAAATGGCATTTGGGATGGGATTGGCAATTTAAAAATGAACCTTCAGGAGAAGC
>CAMDGL010000380.1 GCA_945897845.1 Chitinophaga pinensis
TGCCGTTTGTCAGATCATGGATTGGATACCGCTTTTGCCGACGATTATACTACCGATGAAATTGATGCTCTTTTTATAAAGGTAAGGATTGGTTACCGGCTTACTTCAAGAGAAATAATGAAGTTCAAATCGTGCATGTTGTATGAATTTGGAAAGATGGATCACTCCCGCGGATGGACCCAGCAATTCCATATCGGGGCACTGCGAAATAACAATACCCGTTTGTTTAATCAGTTAGGGCCTGATGTTGGATTCGATTCTATTGGCGACAAACCGATTGCAGAACCATTGTCGAAATTGCTGAACCGTTTGGACATGGAAGATAGACTGTGCAAAACGGTTTTGTACAACCTGAATCCAAGAGACAATGAATTGTATGCCACCATGATCGGCAATTTTCAGGACGGAAGCGTCGCGGGGAAAATGCAATATGGCTCCGGATGGTGGTTTTTGGATCAGAAAGACGGTATGGAGAAACAGATTAATGCCTTGTCGAACCTCGGTTTGCTGAGTCGTTTTGTTGGTATGCTGACCGATTCAAGGAGTTTTCTTTCATATACACGTCACGAATATTTTCGCAGAACACTTTGCAATATTATTGGAAACGATGTGGAGAATGGCGAAATTCCGAACGATACGGAATTGCTGGGGCAAATGGTTGAGAACATCAGCTTTAACAACGCAAAAAACTATTTTAATTTTTAGATTTTGTTGTTTATCCCGCCTTTTGGTACGTACAGAATTTGTTGAATTTGATAAAAATAGTAGATTTGCAATCGATTGCATAAAGAGCCTCCCCTAAGTCCCCTCCAAAAGAGGGGACTTAAAAACGTTCCGAACGGAGGTTCTGGATAATATAGTAAATAAATTAAACTTTGCTTTTTTAAGCCTCCCCTTTTGGGGAGGTTGGGAGGGGGCTTCTAAATTAAATATTAAGAGATGAAAGTAGTTACATTCGGAGAAATCATGTTGCGTCTGGCAACTCCTGGTTATTTGCGTTTCAACCAAAGTAATAATTTAACTGCCACTTTTGGTGGTGGCGAGGCCAATGTGGCCGTGTCGCTTGCCAACTTTGGTATTCCTGTCGAATTTGTTACACGCCTTCCCAAAAATGACATTGCACAATCATGTGTGATGGATTTGCGTAAATATGGGGTAGGAGTGGATCAGATTGTTTATGGCGGCGAACGCCTGGGGATTTATTTTCTTGAAACGGGCGCTGTAAGCCGCGGTAGCAAGGTGGTTTACGACCGTGCACATTCAGCTATTTCTGAAATTAAATCAGGAATGATCGATTGGGACAAGGTTTTTGAAGGTGTTAACTGGTTTCACTGGACAGGAATTACTCCGGCTATTTCGCAGGGAGCTGCCGATGTTTGCCTTGAAGCCATTCAGAAAGCCAACGAAAAAGGAATCACCGTTTCATGCGATTTGAACTACCGTAAAAACCTCTGGAACTACGGAAAAAAAGCAGGCGAAGTGATGCCGGAACTGGTTGCCGGAACCGATGTGATTTTGGGTAATGAGGAAGATGCCGAAAAAGTACTCGGAATTAAACCCGAAGGTGTTGATGTTACCGGTGGTCATGTGGAAGCTGCAGCCTACGAATCTGTTTCAAAACAGATTATGGCAAAATATCCGCGATGTAAAAAAGTAATTACTACTTTGCGCGGGTCAATCAATGCCAATCACAACAGCTGGTCGGGCGTACTTTGGGACGGAAAAACATTGTTTGAAGCGCCAACCTATCAGATTACCGATATTGTTGACCGTGTTGGTGGAGGCGATTCGTTCATGGGAGGTCTTGTTTATGGTTTGCTGACATATACCGAAGATGACCAGAAAGCGCTCAACTTTGCAGTTGCAGCATCTTGCCTGAAACATACCATTTACGGCGATTACAATCAGGTAACCGTTGACGAGGTTGAAAAACTGATGGGTGGCGATGCCTCTGGAAGAGTTGCAAGGTAAAAAAGAAGCCTCCCCCAACCCCTCCGAAGGAGGGGAGAAAGAGAGCAACAAGCAAGAATAATGATTTGAAAAATACAGTATATAAATGCATTGCCCTGGCTCCCTCTCTTTTGGAGAGGGCGGGGGGTGAGGCTCTTGAAACTTTTTAAAATGGCACGTTTTACAAGAATAGAAGTAGCATTGAAAATGAAAGAAACCGGAATGGTTCCGGTTTTCTATCACAAGGACGCAGAAGTTTGCAAGCAGGTAGTAAAAGCCTGCTACGATGGCGGTGTGCGGGTTTTTGAATTCACGAACCGGGGCGATTTTGCCCATGAAGTATTTGCTGAAATCTCGAAATGGGCGGTCAAAGAAGCTCCTGAAATGATTTTGGGAGTAGGTTCGGTAATCGACAGTGCAACAGCTGCATTGTACATTCAGTTGGGTTCCAATTTCATCGTTTCGCCTTTGATTGATGAAGATACTGCCCGTTTCTGCAACCGTCGCAAAATTGCCTGGAGTCCGGGTTGCGGTTCTGTGACCGAAATCAATAAAGCGCACGAATTGGGTGCAGAAGTGGTAAAAGTATTCCCCGGATCATCGGTGGGCGGCCCTGATTTTATTTCAGGAGTAAAAGGACCGATGCCTTGGGCCAGCATTATGCCAACTGGTGGCGTTTCACCTGATGAAGCCAATCTGAAAGGCTGGTTTAAAGCCGGTGTTCATTGCGTGGGAATGGGTTCTCAATTGTTTCCGAAAGAGGTTATCGAATCAGGCAATTACCAGGCGATTACCGAAAAATGCATCGAAGCACTTTCGATCATCCAAAAGCTGAAAATTTAATCTAACAAGTATAAACCAATAAAAAGTAGCGAATGAAACAACTCGAAAAAATCGGAAATTATCGGTGGACTATATGTGCACTTATATTCTTCGCAACAACAATCAACTATCTCGACCGGCAGGTTATCAGTTTGTTAAAGCCATATTTGGAAGCTGATGGCGTATTTGGTGATAACCCCGCCCATTATGAATCAATTTATGCGAATCTCGTAATTGCTTTCCAGGTGGCTTATGCCGCTGGTATGCTTTTGATGGGTGGAATTATTGATCGTTTTGGAACCAAAATTGGCTATGCCTTGTCCTTGTTCGGATGGAGTTTGGCTGCTATTGGACACGCGTTTGCAAGACATCCGTTCGGATTTGGTGTTGCCCGCGCTGCATTAGGTGTTCCTGAAGCAGGTAACTTTCCAGCAGCAATAAAGACTACTGCCGAATGGTTTCCGAAGAAAGAGCGAGCCCTTGCAACAGGAATTTTTAATTCAGGAACCAATGTAGGAGCTATTATTGCACCAATGGTAGTACCATTAATTGCAATCACTCTGGGTTGGCAAATGGCTTTTATTATTACCGGTGCCATTGGTTTGATATGGTTGTTTTTCTGGCAGATCATGTATGATACTCCTGAAAAAAAGTTGGCAAAAGGTCAGCTTAAACAGAGTGAATACGATCATATTATGAGTGATAAAGAAGAAACCGTTGCTGCTGATGGTTCAGATTTTAAAAAGGTTAGTTGGTTGAAATTACTGAAATACAAACAAACATGGGCGTTCTTTTTGGGTAAATTGCTTACCGATCCGGTTTGGTGGTTCTTCCTTTTCTGGTTGCCTGCCTTCCTGAAAGAACAATACGGTTTGACTGGTACACAGGTTAGTTTCCCTATTGCACTTGTTTATACGATGACAACTTTTGGTAGTATTCTTGGAGGATGGTTGCCAAAATATTTTATCGAACACGGAATGGATGCAAACAAGGCCCGCAAAAAATCGATGTTTATTTATGCATTGTTTCCATTGCTGGTGCTTTCTGCCCAATATCTCGGAAGTTTCAACATGTGGTATGCAGTAATTATTATAGGTATTGCAGCCTCAGCCCATCAGGCATGGTCGGCCAATATTTTCACCACAGTTTCTGATATGTTTCCAAAACGTGCCATCGCTTCGGTAACTGGTATCGGTGGCATGGCTGGCGCAGTTGGCGGTATCATGATTGCCAAAGCTGCCGGATTGCTTTTCGACCATTACAAGGCTGCCGGAGATATCCGCATTGGCTACGGAATCATGTTTATGATCTGCGCAACAGCTTATATCATCGCATGGGTGGTGATGCACTTACTTGTTCCTAAATTCAAAAAGATTGAACTTGATTAATTCATTTTGCTGAATAAAATATCCAAAGAAAAGCAGGTCGTTTGGCCTGCTTTTTCTATTTATTGAAGAATGCAAT
>CAMDGL010000381.1 GCA_945897845.1 Chitinophaga pinensis
ACATGAATCAACTGACGTAAATTTGGATTGTAGTCCGGATGTCCGGGAATGTGGCGCAATGTATTGGCAAATTTTTCGCTGCTCCATCCGGCAACTTCTTCTGCTGATGGAAGTTTCGAATCGTCAATATCAATAACATCGGCGTACGGAGCGCAAAGCTCGTCTTTTCGCCCCAAAGCGATGGTATAAATCGATTTTGCTGTTTCCAAAGCTTCGCCCCCAGCCAAAGCCAACCCAATCACTTCTTCGAGCCAGGTTGTTCCGGCAGTTTTTACGTGCAGACCTTTGTCGTATTTCCTGATGATTCCGGCCATAATCGGATAAATCGTGAATTTATCGCTTCCGGAGTGAACGCTAAGTTTCAATTCTGCAGGGAGTCCGAATTCTTTAATTGCGTAGTCGATCACCAAAACATCTTCTTCAAATTCTCTTGCAAACTGATCAACATTTCCGGTGTAATCGACACCTTTATTAAAGCGACCGGTAAATTTCGGAGCAATTGTTTGCGCCGGAACGCCTTTATCGGCCAACATTTTCAGTATAAAAAACAGATCAACAGGAGTTTGTGGAGTTTCAACCTCGTCCATTGAAACTTCGGTAATAAAATTGCCATCACCTTTCTTTTCTTTCAGGAAACTATAAATTTCGGAAGCCTGTTTGGTAGCTGCCAAAAATTTACCTGCAATTACAACCAGCAATTCTTCGGTTACTTCAACCGGATGATCAATTCCGGGGATAGAAAGTTTACCCATGTATTTACTGCACGAAGCCACAAAATCTTTCACTTCCGCTTCCGGACTTTCTTTTCCGATAAAAGAAGCTACGTCAAGCGTAAAGAAATCGGCTGTTTCAACAAACGGAGCTACCGTTCCCAAATTAATATGGTCTGCATCAACAAAATACTTTCCGGAGAAACCCAGTGCGGCAACAGCAGCATCGGCCTCTTTACGAACATCAGCCGGATGCGAATGAACGTAAATATGTTCGCGGTTCGACTTGTTCCAAACAGGACTAATGTCCAATCCGGTTTGATTGGCTTTTACAATTGCCCGCAATTGTGCTACGCCTTGGTGCGAAAACCGGTCACCAATTCCCAAACTAAATTTTCCTAATTGCATATTGTATTAATTTACTGATACATAAAAAAAACTAAAAACGTTCCGTGTACGGACACGAAAATAGATACTAAATATTAATCCTGCAACCATAAAAAACCAAAATCGTCTAAAAATGTTATACAATACTTTTTCCGTGTTCGCACACGACACTAAGAGAAAATTATTTAGTTTTGTTGCTGCCAAATATTTTTGACATTAAAATTGAAATTTATCAAAGCAATTAACCGCACCAGAATTAAGGATATTGCACTAAAGGCAAACGTTTCAATCGGAACAGTTGACCGTGTGATTCATAAGCGTGGAGAAGTATCCGAGGCCACGCGAAATAAAATCCTTACTATTATTAATGAAATGGAGTACCAGCCCAATATATTGGCTAGCACGCTTGCTTCAAAAAAAACTTTTTCGTTTGCTTTGCTTTTTCCTGAACCTGTTTCGTCAGAATCATACTGGAATAAACCAATGATTGGCGTTCGCAAAGCGTTTCAGGAAATCCAGCAATACGGTATCAATATTAATATTCATCTTTTCAAGCAAACCGACACAAAAACATTTAAAAGAGAAGCTGAACTAATCCTTAATAACAATCCGGAGGGAGTAGTACTTGCACCTTTTTTTTCCAGGGAATCGAAGGAATTTATTGCGGAACTGAAAAAACGCGACATTCCATATGTGTTCATTGATTCGAACATTAAAGACAGCGACAAATTAAGTTACATCGGTCAGGATTCATTTCAATCTGGAACACTTGCGGCGAAATTGCTTGATTATTCAATTCCAGAAAGTGCCACTATTCTGATTCTCAATTTCGCGAAGGAAAGAGACAACATGAACCATCTGGTGCAACGAGAGAAAGGATTTTATGAATATTTCAATGTTTCTTCAGCAAAAAAGAAATTAATCACGCTTGAAATTACTGATCCAACTGATACAACTTGTCAGATTAAAATAACAGATCTGTTAAAATCAAATCCCGACATCAAGGGCATTTTTGTAACCAATTCACAGGTTTATTATCTGGCCCGGTTAATCGAGGAAACCAATTTATCTGGAATACGTGTAATCGGTCATGACTTAATCAATGAAAACATCCATTTCCTAAAAAAAGGGATTATTGACTTTCTTATCTGCCAACGACCTGAAGAACAAGGATATCGTGCAATTATTACACTTTTTGAAAACCTTGTGCTAAAAAAAGAGGTAAACAATGAAAACTATACATCAATTGATATTATTACCAAAGAAAACCTTGATTATTATAAATAACTAAATTATAAGAAAATGAATCCTATCAGTTTTAACGACCTCAAAGGTAAAGTATGTGTGATAACCGGCGGTGCAGGTGTTATCGGTTCTTCAATGGTAAAAGCAATGGCCTCGGTTGGGGTAAAAATTGCAATTGCCGATATCAATAAAGCAGTGGCCGACAAAGTTGCCGCAGAAATTTCAAAAGAATTTAACGCAGAAGTAATTGGCGTTGAAGCCAATGTGCTCGACAAGGAATCATTGATCAAAGCCAAGCTGGAGATTAATGAGAAACTGGGAGACATCGACCTGCTGATTAATGGTGCAGGCGGCAACCACCCGACAGCTACAACCAAAGTTGAACAGATGAATGAAGATAGCCTTGATCATCTGGAAGACACTTTCTATGGATTGGAAATGGACGGTTTCGACAAGGTTTTTGCCCTAAACTTCAAAGGTACTTTGCTACCTTCAATGGTTTTCACCACCGATATGCTGAAAAACAAAAAAGGAGTGGTACTGAATGTTTCATCAATGAATTCGTATAAACCGCTCACCAAAATCCCAGCCTATTCGGCAGCGAAAGCATCCGTGAATAATTTCACAGAATGGTTTGCCGTACACCTGGCCAAAGTCGGAATCCGAGTTAATGCTGTTGCTCCGGGATTTTTCATCACCGACCAAAACCGCTTTTTGGTATTGGATCAGGCAACCGGTAATTTCTCTGCCCGCGGACAAAAAATTGTGAACAACACACCAATGGGTAAATTCGGCGAACCCGAAGATTTGCAGGGCGCTACCCTATTCCTTCTTTCTGATGTTTCATCGTTCGTAACCGGTATTGTAATCCCGGTTGACGGCGGATACAGCGCGTTTGGAGGAGTTTAGGCTTCGACAAGCTCAGCCACCGACACTCTAAAAAGACAATTTACGCATTCGGAATAAATAATAAATAACAACTCATAAATCACAAATACAATGAGCTTCGAATTAAAAAAAGACTGTAAATATTCCCTGTTGGTTCCAACCAGCATGGGCGTTCGCATCACACCAGTTAACGGACAACCGGTTCACAGCAGCAACCTGTTTGAAATGCAGGCCACCAGCGCTGAAACAAATGTTGCAAATATCTCTTCTTCACTTGGTCTTCCGGTAAAAGTACTGACCACTTTTGTGAAAGACAGTCCGATCGCACAATTCATTAAAAGCAGCCTCCGCAGCCGGAATATGGATTACGAAGGCCCTGAAGTAGTGCAAGCCGACCCATGGGGATACCGCCATCAGTTCAATATCGCCGACAGCGGTTTCGGAACCCGCGGCCCACGCGTACAAAACGATCGCGCCGGTGAAGTTGGCCGTACTTTGAATGTTAAAGATTTCGATCTGGAACGCATTTTTGGAAAAGAAGGTGTTCAGATTGTTCACCTTTCAGGATTGATTGGAGCTTTGTCTCCTGAAACCACTACATTCTGTTTGGAAATTGCACGTGCTGCCAAGAAATATGGAACACGCATTGCTTTCGACCTGAATTACCGTGCATCTTTCTGGAAAGGACGCGACAAAGAATTGCGCGAAAGCTTTACTGAAATTGCTTCGGTGGCTGATATCCTGATTGGCAATGAAGAAGATTTCCAGCTTTGTTTGGGTATTCAGGGCCCTGAAGCTGGTGGAAAAGGAATTGAAGCCGAAATTGATGGATTCAAAGGAATGATCAACCGCGTAAAAGAAGCGTTCCCAAATGCATCGGTATTTGCAACTACTTTACGTCAGGTAATCAGCGCAAACGAACACCTTTGGGGTGCAATCATGCTCGAAGGCAACGAATGGCAGGTAATTGAACCACGTAAAATCACCGTTCTCGACCGCATTGG
>CAMDGL010000382.1 GCA_945897845.1 Chitinophaga pinensis
ATTTTGGTTACCACTAAACGTGCCAAAAGTGGTGATGTATCTCTGACCTACAATATGGAGTACGGAATGGAAAAACCAACCGCGCTGCCGGAATATGTTGATGTGACGCGATACATGCAAATGACCAATGAATTACGCTGGAACGATAATAACAACAATGCGAATGAGTATCCGTTGTACGCCAAAGATGTGATTGATAATTATACTTCTTTAAATGCTGAAAATCCAAATAAATATCCCAACACCGATTGGGTTGGTTTGATGCTTAATGATTATGCCCCCCGTCAGACCCACACCCTGGGTATTACTGCCGGAACAAAGGCAATTCGTACAAAGGCCTCTTTAGCCTACGATAAAACCGATGGCCTTTTCGACGGAAAATCCTACGAACGGATTACTGCCCGCTTTAATAACGATGTTACCATCACAAAAAATTTAGCAGCCAGTTTCGACCTCTTTTTTAAACGTTCTATCTCCAATAATCCTCAGCATGATCCGATGTACAACACACTTATTTCTCCTCCGGTGTATGCAGCAAAGTGGGCCGACGGACGTGTGGCTGAAGGTAAAACAGGCGCTAATATTTGGGGGATGACATTTTTGGGCGGTTACAACAATGGCTGGTACAATCAGATAGGTGGTAAAATGTCTTTAGACTATACTCCGCTGGAAGGACTGAAATTGTCCGCAGTTATTTCACCAACGCTTGGTTTTGATAAAGTAAAGAATTTCAGGCTTAGGGTTCCTTATTACGCGGCTGATGATCCTACATTTCTTGCCGGAACATTGGAAGGATCTACTCAAACAGACCTTTATGAAACAAGAAACGACAATTACCGGATTACATCTCAATTGTTGGCCAATTATATGAAATCATTTGGTTCTCACAACCTGAATGCAATGGTGGGCTATGAAAACTATTATGCCTTTAACGAAAATCTGGGCGCTTCACGTCAAAAATACGAATTGACCAACTACCCTTACCTCGACCTGGGGCCTTTGGATCTCCGAGGTAATAATGGAAGCGCTTATGAAAATGCGTATCGCTCTTATTTCGGACGTGTGATGTACAACTATCAAAACAAATACTTCCTCCAGGGAAACGTGCGTTACGATGGTTCATCACGCTTTGCCGAGGATTATCGCTGGGGGACTTTCCCTTCTTTCTCTGCCGGATGGGTATTGACTGAAGAGAATTTCATGAAAGGTATTTCATGGTTATCATTTCTGAAGCTTCGTGGTTCTTGGGGTAGTTTGGGTAATGAGCGTATCGGGAATTATCCTTACCAGGCAACCATTGCTTTTTCCAATGCTCTTTTTTACCAGGGCAGTAACGTTGCCGCAGCACAAACGGCAGCACAAACGCAATACGCAATTCAGGATATTTCATGGGAAACTACACAATCAATTGACTTTGGTATAGATGCCAATTTCTTTGATAACCGGCTTCGGTTTACTGGAGACTATTACGAAAAAACAACGAAAGACATGTTGCTTCAGTTGGAAATTCCGGATTATATCGGATTTGACAATCCCGATCAGAATACTGGTAAAATGTTTACAAAAGGTTGGGAAGCAGAAATAGGATGGAATGACAAGCTTGGCGAAGTGGGTTATTCTATCTCTGGAAATATTTCCGATTTCCAATCAGAAATGGGTGATCTGGGCGGTACCGAATTCATTGGCGACCAAATCAAAAAGAAAGGTAGTGAGTTCAACGAATGGTATGGTTACTTCTCTGACGGACTGTTCCAGACAGCCGACGATCTGGCTGCATCAGCAAAATTGGGCAGCAACCAGAAAGTGGGAGACGTAAAGTATAAAGATCTTAGCGGCCCGGATGGAATCCCGGATGGTAAGATATCCCCGGAATATGACCGGGTTTTATTGGGCGGATCGTTGCCACGTTATATGTATGGGGCAAACCTCAAACTCGACTACAAAAATTTTGACCTTTCAATCGTGCTTCAAGGAATAGGCCATCAAAATAGACGGTTAAGTGGTATCATGATTACACCACTGATTGCAAACTGGGGTCACATGCCGAAAATACTCGACGGCATGAGCTGGAGCAAATACAATACCGACGAACAAAATCTGGCGGCAAAATATCCACGTTTAACCTATACCAACCAAGGCGTTAATTATGCCATGTCGGATTATTGGCTGATTAATGGTGGATACTTCAGGTTGAAAAATATTACCCTTGGGTACAACCTGCCGACAAGCCTGACACAGAAGATCAATCTTCAAAGGGTTAGAATTTATGGAAGTGCATCAGACATTTTTACCATTGACAATTTTCCCAAAGGATGGGATCCTGAAGTTGCAGAGAGCGGCTATCCTATCACCTCCTCTTATATCTTTGGTTTATCGGTAACATTTTAAAACTACGGTATCATGAAAAATAAAATATTAACAATACTCTTACTTACCGGATTAATCTCCGCAGTATCCTGTACTGATCTAAATATTAATCCATTGTCGGAAGGTTCGAGCGCCAACTGGTATTCCACCGAAAGTGAAATTACCATGGCTTTGAACGACTTGTACCGCATGGATTTCTGGCCCAACTATTTGATTCCTTACGGTGACCTGGACTTGTGGTCTGATGATGAAATGTCGCGCGCTGCTGTCACGGCGATTACAGGCGGAACACTTACCGGCCAGGACGGAACAGTAAATGCTTGGTGGACCAACTTATACAAAGGCATTGCACGAGCCAATACCATCTTAGACAATCTGGAACAAAACAGGGCTCAATTACCACAGGCCACTTTAGACAAATTCGCTGGTGATGCAAGGTTTGTTCGGGCCTCTCACTATGCCCGTTTAATTACCTATTGGGGCGACGTCGTTTACTACACGGGGACTCTTGATCTTGAAGAATCTTTTACATTGGGAAAAACTGACAAAAAAATCATCCTGAAGGCCATTTATGATGATTATGATTTTGCAGCTTCCAAATTGCCTGTATCCTATGGCACTTCTTCCAACCTGCGCGCTACCAAAGGGGCGGCGTTGGCCATGAAAGCACGTGTTGCACTCTTTTTCGGTGATTGGGCAATAGCCCGCGATGCGGCCAAGGCTTGTATGGATTTGAATGTATATGAATTGTATCCTGATTATTCAACCTTATTCCTGTCAAAAACGAAGAATCCGAAAGAACTGGTTTTCGGTATCGCAAGGTCAGCTTTACTCAACGTAACGATTCCGGATACCAAAAACTGGCTTCCCCGTTTGGCTGGAGGCTGGGGCGCTGCGGTTGGTCCTTCATGGCAATTGTTTTGCTCCTACCTGTGTACCGATGGATTGCCCATTGATGAATCTCCACTTTTCGACCCGAGAAACCCGTTTAAAAACCGCGACCCTCGCTGTACGGCAACCCTTGTTGAATTCAGTACCCCTTGGTTAGGTTTTACTTATCAGCCACATCCGGATACCCTTAAGGTGAAAAACTGGAAGACCGGAGGGTTAGTAACCAACAACGACAACAGAGCCAATGCGCAGTTTGCTTCGTTCACCGGCATGATGTGGAAAAAAGGTATAGATGAAGACTGGACAGATGACTATAAAGCTGAAAACACCAACTTTATTATGCGTTATGCCGATGTTCTGCTTATGTATGCCGAAGCTAAAACTGAATTAGGTGAAATTGATCAGGCTATGTTGGATGCTTCCATTAATAAAGTTCGCGCCCGCGCCTATAAAGTAGCCGTGACCGATAAAACCAAATATCCTGCAGTTATAGCAACCAACCAGACGGCAGTCCGCAAAGCAGCGCGCATTGAAAGAAGGATGGAGCTGGCATTGGAAGGACGCCGTTATGAAGATATAATTCGCTGGAAATTAGCCGAAAAACTCCTCAGCAAGGATATCTACGGAATGTTGGATCCAGCTGATCTACGCACTAAAGTGGTAAAGCCTGGCCTTTGGTTTTTCCCTCAAACTCCCGCCATTGACGAGGATGGTGATGCCGATTTTGAAACCATGTACAAAGCCGGGCTGGTTAAACTTTGTGCTG
This sequence comes from Chitinophaga pinensis, assembly GCA_945897845.1. GTDB lineage: Bacteria > Bacteroidota > Bacteroidia > Bacteroidales > Prolixibacteraceae > Aquipluma. Next base: position 4,025 of record CAMDGL010000382.1, read on the forward strand.
TACGTAATTTCCCGGCACATCAGTATTTGTGGCCGATTCCCACCAAAGAAATTCTGATCAATCAGAATCTGGGGCAGAATCCGGGCTACTAATTACTCCGGGTTAATTTAATTCGCTGACTGATCAAAAATAGTTCTACGGTGAATACTAAATAACAATGCATAAAGGCGAAGCGTCATTGGCTTCGCCTTTATATTGAAA
>CAMDGL010000383.1 GCA_945897845.1 Chitinophaga pinensis
AAAAGCAGAAAATGATTGGGAAACGATAATTGTTGAACCATTTTATCTTACGCAGCACTGCTTTTCAAATCATTAATTTTCTGCCAATGAAGCACTGAAGCCCGGCTTGCGGGTAATTTGTTGTGGCTAGTGGTTATTCTTGCTTTTTGCTTGTTCCAAGTAGCCAATTAAATACGTTCAAGTGTCTTACTCCGCTTCGGTTTTGCGTAAACGAATCTGTTGTGAGCAAGTACTTGGGGTAGTTGTCGTTGATTTTTTCTAAAGCTCCAAACTCCCTTTCTACGGTATTCTCGGCTGTCATTTGCCATGCGACTTGGTAGTATTCAATTTCGCCTGTTGGGTTTTTGCACATAAAGTCCACTTCTGTGTTTCGAGCTGTGCCTGTCCAAACTTTGTTGCCTCTGCGTAACAATTCCAAATAAACAATATTTTCTAAAATGTGACCTCTGTCGGTTATTCGCTCTTTCCCAGCCAAAATATTCAGTAACCCTGCGTCAACCAAATAGTATTTTTCTTGTGTGGCCAATTGTTTTTTGCCTTTCAAATCGAAGCGATTTACTTTGTAAAACACAAAACTTTCCACCAAATATTCCAGGTATTTTTCAACAGTGGCATGATGTATGTTTTGTCCGTCTTGTTTGAGTGTTTTGGAAATGTTGCTTGGCGAAAGTGCATTCCCAATATTGGAAGCCACAAATTTTACAATGTTAGAAAAAGCACGTTTATCGTTTATTTGGTGGCGTTGAGTTATGTCTTTTTCAATTATTGTGGTGTAAATAGCTTCAAGATATTCGTAAATCTTATCAAAACCACTTTCTCGCAGTTCCACACCTTTTGGTAATGAAGTTTCGTTTACGTAATCAAAAAATAAGGCTTCAAAATTGAGGTATTTGTTGCTTGTGTCAATCATGCGTGCCGTTAAGTATTCTTTGAACGAAAAGGGCAAGATAGAAATTTCTATGTAACGACCGCTCAGCAAAGTTGCTAGTTCGCTACTCAACAAAAATGCATTTGACCCCGTAATGTAAATATCTGTATTTTCGGAAGCAAAAAGCCCGTCTACTAATTTTTCAAAAAGTGGTATGTTTTGCACTTCGTCCAAAAAGACATAGTTGGTTTTATCGGGTTGAAATTTTTTCTTTATCTCAAAGTAAATATCACTCCATGTTTTGTCTAAGTAATTTTCGGGTAATTCAAAATTGTAAAATTGCATTTGTCGTTTACCGATTCCTTGTTTAAGCAAATGCCCACGGTAAAGTTCCAGCAAAGTGCTTTTACCCGATCTACGCAAGCCACTAACGACTTTAATGAGGTCTTTGTCTTTGTACGACAATAGTTTGTCTATGTATTCCTTACGATTTGTGTAATTAGCCATAGGGCAAAGATACAAGATATATTATCAAAACATGCAATATATGCAAGTTTTGATAATTACTGACTTCCAGCTTTTATGAAAAAATGTTACCCGATATCCCAAGTATAATTTGGTTTTTGTCATGTTAAAAGTTCGCGTAATTTCAGTGGTTGGCTCTGCTAACATTGGGCACAACGAGAATATTGCGGAAAGTTGATAATACTTTCCTTTTTTTTGACTTTTAAATTTAAATTTCAAAGCCATTAGATATTCGTGAAACTGTCGAACCTTTTTTATATCCTTTACATAGGGAACGGATCAGCAATAAATTTTGCTTTTGATATTTGAGTTCCGTAAAAAGAAACTGTATGACAATTTCGGTCAGCAGTATCTGCTCCGGTATCAAGGTCGAAAGAAACGCGCAGCGGAATTTCGGGAGTACCGGCTACTTTGTAATATTCGTTTTGGTCCAGCATGATGACTACCCATTTACGGCCAATCATATCATTAATGAGAGCCAGCGTTTCCGAAGAATCTTTCGGGATAAAGGCCTTGAGCTCATTTTTATACCCAAGTCCATATTTTTCCTGCGATTCTTTTTCTGTGAATGAGATGCTTCCCAGCGAGCAATACATTTCGATGATGTTGTCGGTTGTGAAAAAACTGACAGCATTGAAACTAATGAAAATGTCACGCGGGGGAACTGCCCAAATTTTTAAAAGTCCTCCAAGGTTATCGGATGGTTTATTCAGGTGTTTCATACTCGTTTTTGGCTTTTTTACTTAGTGTCCCTAAAGTGTACAGATTGCGCAGAAGTATTTCATCTATTTTACCAAATATTTCATTTCCGAAGTCAATTTTCGCATTTGTACCATTACGGTAGAAATCTTTTTTGATGGACTGGTAATCCCAATGCGCATCATCAAAAAGAAACCTTTCCTGAAACAGGTTGATGGATTTAAAAATTGGCATCCCGGCAGCGACATAAACACCCACGAACGAACGCATCATAAATTTGGCTTTCTCTTCAAAATGCTTTCCAAAGGCTACTATGTCTGTCCTGGTCAATTCCCAGCCGAAATGATAAAAGTCGTGCTGAGAAATGGCCACTTCCATCATGGCAGTGTAATTAAAAAGTTGTTCAGGATAGCGTTTATCTTTTGAAGTGTCTGGTTTTTTCAGCAGGCTGAGAAAAAACTTGTTTACTTCAGGGTTGCAAGTGAATCGAGCCGGAGATCCAAAGTTAATCTCAATAAACCTTTTCACATAAGGCTTAACAGGAATGGTAACAACAAAAGTTTGGGACATAAAAAATCGGGTAAAATGGTTTGACACATTTCCCCGAACAGATGTCGTAAAGATAGTCAATTTTGATTGCTGACATTTCATTTAGGATCATGTTATTCCAGAGAAACTGTTTTTTTTAAACTGCTTATTTACGCTCGGAGCATGTATTCTCCTGACGAGTGCAAAAAAAACGTTACAATTGTTACCATCGCTTTAATGCTCTACAACAATCTGTATTACTGTTGGATAACCCTGTAACATTGTATTTTTTTGTTTGTTACAATTTTTTACAATTGTTACAAATCTTCTCTTTTTGTAACTTTTGTAACAATATATCTTCTTTTTAAAAATAAATGTTACACTCAAACATGTTGTATTATAGTATCTTTAGATGACATGTAACAATTGTAACAGAAGTAACGCATATTTTGAATAAATCAATTATCCGGGGTCTGGATTTCTTATTTTGCTTAACAGTGGAAACAAACCTTTGTATTCTTCTTCGGTCATCCAGTCTTTCGCGTTAAATGTACAGCATCGTCCAACCCGATTTAATTCTTCGGTTTCTCCGTCAGCTTTGATATTAAAGTAAGCATACCGGATGATTTTGCCGGGTTTGATATTGTAAATAGCTGCTAAAACTTCCTTGATCCTTGATTTTGAAAATTTTGATTCACAATATTTGTTGAGTTCCTGCATGATGTCCATTAAAGTGTAATTGAGTTCAATTTCCCCGAAAGTTAAAAAACTGTCATTCAGCCATTCTTCCAGTTCTTTTTCTATGACCGACTTGGTATTATCCATCACCATTTGCAAGGCTTCGGTAATGTACACTTCATCAGGAAACCAGAACCGGGTGGTTTTTACCGGATAATGCAGCTGCCTGTTTTGAAGGAAGTTCAAAAATGCCGGTATTTCCTTTCGCATCTTTTCAAGCATGTCCGGATCATCCTTCATTCCCTGTTTGCGGAAACTTGGAACTTTCAGCACAGCAAAACGATTTTCGCCGGAGTCGATCTGCATGAAGTTCCGCTCATCGTTCGTGCAAAACAGCAGGTGCGTAAAATTCTCAATTACTTCCGCATTAGAACCTTTGCCTTCCAGCCACATCACCTTGCCGGTGGCCATGTTCTTGATCATTTCCTTGGTGGTCTTGTCATGCAGCGGGATATGGCCTTCATCAATGGCTACAAATAGCTTTCCGGCAAAGTGGCTGGTGAACTTGGGATTGAACCGCTGATTGTCCAGGATGGCCATGTTAGCGCCGTAAATCAGTTTCAGAAAATCCAGAAAGGTGCTTTTGCCGGTGTTCCGTTCCCCACTAACCAGTGCCAGGATCGGAAGCCGCTGTCGTGGATTCTGATACGATAGTTGGATGTAGTCCAGCCCAAATTCGTATAGAACTTCTCCATCCACATTGCAGGCTGAGAAAATGTGTCTCAAAAACTTCTCGATGACCGGCCACTCACCGGCCATCGGTTCCCAGTCAACCGGATGGTAGATATTGAAAAGGTTGCTCACAATACCGTTGTGGCTGGAAGTGATCAACCTTTGGTATTCAGCCGAGTTGTTGGGTTT
>CAMDGL010000384.1 GCA_945897845.1 Chitinophaga pinensis
AGAAAACAATCAGGAGAAAAACTGGCACTGGAACGCTTCCAGAATTACAAGAAAAACGAACTGAAATACGATTTTAAAGGTTTTACCGGAAAAGCTGCCGATTTGGGAATAGACCTGAAACGCCGCAATCCAAGTGGAATCAAGGCTGCCATCATCCGCGAAAAAGGAGTGAATGGCGACCGCGAAATGGCTTACATGATGTACCTCGCCGGAATGGACGTGAAAGACGTGCACATGACCGACCTGATTTCAGGAAGAGAAACGCTGGAAGACGTGAATATGATCGTATTTGTGGGCGGTTTCTCCAATTCAGACGTACTCGGTTCGGCAAAAGGATGGGCAGGTGCTTTCAAATACAACGAAGCCGCCAAATTGGCGCTCGATAATTTCTACAAGCGTGAAGATACACTTAGTCTGGGCGTTTGCAACGGTTGCCAGCTGATGGTTGAATTGGGTTTGGTTTATCCTGAACGTATCGAAAAGCCAAAAATGCTGCACAACGAATCGCATAAATTCGAATCTGGTTTTGTGAATGTGGAGATTCAGTCAAACAACTCGGTGATGCTGGAGTCGATGGCCGGAATGAAGTTGGGTGTTTGGGTAGCTCACGGCGAAGGAAAATTCAGCTTGCCACAGGAGGAATCAGCATACCAAATCCCGATGAAATATTCCAATCCGGCTTATCCCGGAAATCCAAATGGTTCCGATTACAATGTGGCTTCGCTTTGTTCGGAAGATGGCCGTCATCTGGTAATGATGCCACACCTCGAGCGTGCTTTCAAACCATGGCACTGGCCGTATTATCCAACCGACCGTAAGTTTGATGAAGTAGCTCCGTGGATGGAAGCTTTTGTGAACGCAAGGAATTGGATTGAAGAAAAATTAAAATAAGAACCGGAAAAGGTTGATTATAATATAAAACAAATCAGAAAGCTGAAAAACTATTAAAAAAAACAATCATCGCGTTTCTCCAATTGAACGGAAAACAAAGCGGAAGTTTTTATTATATAATGTCAATGTGTTCTATCGATTGTATCTTTTTGTAAACCAGATTCAAATTGATATGGATAATTAATTTCATGAGAATTTTGACTTATATTACAACCCTATTCTGAAATTTTGACCAAATAATCGCATTTTGGTAAAATAAAAGAGATAGTACTACCGACGCCTAAAGAACTGGTTACAAAAATTTCACCGCCTTGTTTTTCAATCAGTTCCTTGCATAATAGCAATCCGAGACCTGTTCCCTTTTCATTTTCAGTTCCGGGACGAGAAACAGATTTATCAACACTGAGTATTGTGTCAATCATCTCCTTGCTTATTCCGATACCAGTATCGATAACGCTAATTTTATGAAAAACATTTTGACTCTTGATTATTTCTTCCGAACAAATCAGCACCTCTCCTCCTCTTTCAGTAAACTTTATTGCGTTCGAAACAAGGTTACGTAAAATTGTACCTATAAGATCGTAGTCTGCCCAAACAATGGCGTCTGTATTTGTCTTATTTATCAATCGGATGTTTTTTAAATGTGCAACGGAATCAAGCAATTGAATCTGTTTGTCACATAATTCTGTAACATTTATCATTTGCTTCTTTACATTTATTTTCCCGGATTGAGAGCGCGACCATTCCAGTAAATCCTCAAGAAGAAAATGCAGATTAGTAGATGATGATTGCATACTCTTAATTAATTCCAGCTTATCCTTTTCATTCATAGTGTCGTAATCCTCAAGAATCAAATCAGTCAGCATTTTCATACTTCCCACCGGATTGCGCAGGTCGTGTGCAATAATAGAGAAAAATTTGTCCTTCATTCCGTTTAGTTCCCGAAGTCGGATTTCTGATTGATGGATTAACTCTTCATCCTTCTTTTTGTCAGTAATATCGTAGGCATTCAAAATGACTGAATCTTCAGTTTTATAACTAATTCGTGCCAAGAACCAATGTTCATTTTCATTTATATCAAGTGGATATTCAACTAAAACCAATTTTTTTGTCTGAAGGCATTCCCAAATAGATTTCAGCAATAAATCAGCTCTTTCCCGATCAAAAACTTCATGTAAAGTTTTTCCAATTAATTCAATTCTTGGCTTGTACAAAATGGAATCATTTGTAGGAGCAATTTTTAAATATTTACCGTTTTTGTTGAACTCGACGATAAGACTATCCATCGAACCAAATATGGCTTTCAGTTCTTTTTCATTCTGTTTGATTTTAACCAAAGCCTTGGAAAATAACCATATTAAAGTGCTGATAATTAATGAGCTAATAATTAATAATAACAAAAGAGCTTTATCCTGATTTGCATATTGATTCCAGCTGGAGCCAGGGATGCCTGCAAGAACCCATGAGCCAATGGGCAACTCGATGTTAATTGTAACCGGCTTTTGGTTAAATATATCTTTATTTCCCCAAAAAACAGCACCATCATCACCCGAACCATTGTAGCCGCGTAATGCAAACTCGTATCCATTTTCGGTTGGTGTAAAATTAGCTTCGCGGAAAAGGCTTTGCAGTTTAATTACAATGTCGGTTACTCCCCAAAACCGGTTTTTATTTTTATTATATCTTTCAAAAATTGGTGTATAGCTTATAAATGCGATACCTCCTTCCACCAATTCAACCGGACCAGCAACAAAAGTTTGATGTGTTTCAATCGTTTTTTCTACAATATCTCTTCGCTCCGGATGTTCTAAAAGATTGAGTCCCAAAGCTGCCTCGTGCCCCTTTAGTGGATAAATGGCACTAATTATCCCATCTTTTGACAGAGCCATCGTACTAATCACCGAATCATTCTTAATGTATTCTCTCGCCAATTCATTAAACTCTTCGGTAGTTAAATCCGGATTTAAAGCGACATAAGCAGCTACTCCACGGGTATAGTAAATTCTTGAATACAAAGCCTTTTCGAGTTTCGATTTTTTTCCAATCAATATTTCCAGCAAATTGGAACGAATATCTTTTTCCCATAGGCCTTTTTTATAATTGGTATAACTTATGGTTGCAACAAAAAGTAGCAGAAAGGAAATAAGAGCAACAATTGCAGGTTGAAGATGCTGTGAAACCCGTTGGTTTTTTTTCATTGGTTAGCTTAAAATTTTGGTTCTAAATTTAAAAAAAAATAATAACCAAAATACCGCTAAAAAAAATGATCCGAATCCAGATAATAATCAGATCGAATCATTTTTATCAATTTAAATACAAAAAATCTAAAGATTTGCTATACCTATCTCACCCAATCCAATTAAATTCATGCAGTTTCGACGGTTCCGTTTGGTCAGATCATCTTCCCATATCTGCAAATCAGGCAGTGAAACAGCAAAATAATCAAGTTTAAATTCATCTTCAAGGTGTAATTTGCCAAAGTTGATCAATGTTTCAAAACGGGCTTCTGCCTCTGCTTTTTTACCCAATTTTATCAATGCCAATCCCTGATAGAAAATAGTATCTGGTTGTTGGTCGTTATAAAAAATAGCTGGAACAGGTTCACTGATTCCGGAAGAAGCTATTTCCCAATATTGACAAGCTTTTTCGTTTTCACCCAACCCTGACCATGCATTTCCGAGCCAATAAAAAATTGCATTTTCCTGTGCTCCGGTCAATTTCCCTTCACCCAAATTTTCCGGATAAAACTGTGCTTTTTCGAGTAGATCAATGGCTAATTCATATTCATTTTCCTGAATAGCTTTCTTCGCCAATTCAGTCAGACTGAATACATATTGGCCGGTTACTTTACCTTCGCCTCCTTCCCATGGGTGGAATTGGCGGGCCATAATTAATTCAAACGCCTTTTCGCACTGTCCAAGCTGATTGCATAAAGTGGCGCGTTCGAGGTATAAATCATCGCGATTTTCAACCAATTCCGGATATTTCTCCAGATTTTGCAGGCGCACCGCGGGTTCAAAATTCATTCGTTTGTACAACTGATCCAACTCCATCAAAATGCGCGAATCGGTTTCGTCCAGTGCAAATGCTTTTTCGAGTTCGGCCAATGCTTTTTGAGCTTCGTTTTGCTTGTTGAAGTAAGCCAATGACAGGTTTCTGCGAACGGTTGGAAAGCTATCATCCAGTTTTGCCGACATTTCCCAATTCGCGACAGCTTCGTCGTATTGACGAACATTGTACCAGAAATTACCCAAATAATAGGGTGCTTTCGAATCAGCCGGATTTTGTTGCTTGGCCCATTCCAGAACCACAACAGCTTCAGC
>CAMDGL010000385.1 GCA_945897845.1 Chitinophaga pinensis
GCACCTTTGTTCGAAGTAAATACAATTGGGCTGGTTGAAGTACCGACTGCCATAATTTTAGCGCCGCGTTCGATAACCAGTACACTCTTTTCGGTGCCGCGAATAACTGTTCCAGCAGCAATGGTAAGGGTTGCACCATCTTCCACATACACCCATCCATCGAGTTTGATAACCCCACTCCAGGTTTCGTTGGCTGTAATGTGTACTCCGGCAGAACGGCTGAACTGTCCGTTACCTTTGGTTGCGGTTGCATCAGCATAAACTTTGCTGACAGGGTTCCATTCGGTCCAACCAGATGTCCAGTTGGTAACTCCGTTAAAAGCTCCCAGGTAACTTACTTTATCAAAAAAAGCATTGTTGATGTCCTGAGCAAAAAGGCCACCAGCAAGAATAAATGATAAGGTTAATGAAAGTAAAATTTTTCTCATGACTTAAATTTTTAATGACTTAAAATAATTGTCTTATTCTTTTCTTGTTTCTGTAAATACGATACATGTATTTCAATATTAGAGTTTTACCACAACACCGAGCGAGAAATTCCGGTTCGGCGTATAGCGGTAGGTGTCCATTTCAATATCCTCTGCAGGTCCGTAATATTGTACATAGCGAACTTGTTGGTTCAGGATGTCTTTCAAACCTGCTTTCAGGCTCACACGTTTGCCAATACTTTTTTCAATTGTAAGGTCAAGCGAATTTCTTGGAAGTTCCCAGGTGTGCGGATTGGTAGGAGTTCCCACATAAACAATGCGTTTCCCTATCACGTTGTAGTTCAAACTCATTGTTAATCCTGCCTCTTCAGGTTGGTAGTTTAGGCCCAGATTAAATATATATGGTGATTGCCCTTGCATAATTCGAGTTGAATCGCGGGCAAAATCTTGCTTTTCGGTATTTATTTCACTTTTAATAAGCGAGGTATTGAAAATGATGGTCAAATCTTTGAGGTGACGCAGAACACTTCCTGAGTTTTCGAATTCTGTAATTTTTTTTCTAACATCCAATTCGAGGCCCATGCTGTAACCCTTCTCTGTATTGTATGGTTTATAATCGTACCCGGTTCCGGCAGGAATCAGGAATGCTTCAATAGGATTGGTAAAATCTTTATAAAACGCGGCAACCGAAACCATCTCACCGGCTGATGGATACCACTCGTAACGGAAATCGTAATTATCGATGTAGGCATTCTGAAGATCTTCGTTTCCGTGTACGAGTACAAACATGTCGAAGTCCTGATAGACGAAATTTGACATTTCCCTGAATTCAGGACGGTTTACCGTTTTCCCGTAGGATGCGCGGATCAGGTTCTTCTCATTCAGATTGTACGTTAGATTTAATGACGGGAAGAAATTTAGCGTATCGCGAACGATATCGAGTTCATCCGTATTTCCTATTTTTTCATAAAAGTCGCTGATCTTGCGGTGGAATTTTTCGATCCGGACACCTCCGTATAGATTTAATTTAGGTGTAAACGGAATTTTAAGGCCGACATAACCAGCTGTGAGTTCATCAAATGCTTTATAGCTGTCGCTGGCATTGGTGTTATCGCGGTATGAAAGTCCATGCTCGTTGTATGGTGCTGTTTGATCGAAGTAGAAATTTTCTTCGGTAAAAATTTCGTTCAACGAATTATAAAAAATATCGGGTGCGCCTTTAACGGCAACGGCTCCGATTAAGCGGGAATCGAAAGAACGGGTTTTCTTTTGATGATACGCACCGGCTTTTAAAGAGTAGTCGGTTTCGCTATCGAACAGGCGGAACAAATGCTCAAAATCGGCTTTAAACTCTACTACGTTTTCGTCCAGATCGAGCCACATCCTACCTCCCAGGTATGGGTTTGGTACACTTTGTAACCGTAAATAATACTTATTAAAGTTTTCGCTCTGGTCGTTTTGGTCGAGGGCATATGCTAACCTGCGGTTATCGGGTTGTTTATTGTTGGTCGATCCATATCCTGCCATCCAGTTGATTTTGGTGCGCTCCTGATTGAAACGCTGTTCTCCGGCTAATTGCCCTGAATACACCAAACGGCTTTCATACTTTATATCAAGAAACCTTAATGGTTCATCACCATTGTTATTATAATTGAATCCATCACGAACACTGGTGGTTTTGTTCCCCATTTGATTCAGGAAATTTCGGAATTCGAGTTTCTGGTTTTTCCCATACAAAATGTTCCAGTTGTGTATGAATCCGAGCTTAACCGATTCTTTACTCCGTTTGTCTTCGAAGTCGAAATCTTTGTTTTGCTCTTCTTCTATATTTCCATATTCCAGTCGGTGAACACTTAACCAATCGCTGGTAGAATTGTAATTGAACGATGAAATATTTCCGATTGAAAACTTGCCTAAAACGAAACGCCTTTGCAGAGTTACAGACAGGTTTTGGTCAGGCAAAACATTTTTGTGTTTAGTTTCCCAGTTGTTACTGAATGATTTGGAAATTTGATCCAGTTTATCCGTTTTCTGAAGGTAATCATCAACTGTCTGCCAGTTGTAAAGTTCTTTAAACTCAGTACTGGCAGGAATTCCAGCGGGGATGTCGCGTGTACCATCATCAAAACCCAGCCAATCGGTTTTTCCACCGGAGTAGGTCAAAAAGTCGTTATTGAATGTGGTATGCTGTACAAATTTGGTTCCGTACGAAATAACCAGGCTGTTTTCGTCGGCAACACTTTTGGTTTCAACATTGATGGCCGCCCCGGCAAAATCGGCAGGCAATTCAGGCGCCGGACTCTTATAAATCAAGATGTTGTTGATCATTCCGCTGGGAATGGCATCGAACGAAAAAGCGCGCTTGTCGGCTTCGAAACTTGGGGCGGTCGCTCCGTTGAGCATTACTGAATTATACCTTTCAACCAAACCACGCACAATCACAAAACGCCCGTCGGTAATGGTGATTCCCGGAACGCGACGGATTACTTCAGCGGCATCTTTGTCCTGCGATTTGCTTATTTGCTGTGCAGTAATCCCACTCACAATCAGGCTTCCGGCTTTCAGGCTCGAAAGCATCGAAACCTCCGTATTGTCGCGGCGTTTGGCCACAATCTGAACTTCATCAATGTCAATCGATGCCGGTTTGAGTTCAATATTAACGATGCTTTCAGTTCCATCGCCAACCTCTGCACGGACAATCTGATTGTCGTATGAGATGTAAGAAATCACCAGGTTGTATGATCCTTTGGCAACTTTTTCTATCAGAAAATTCCCATCAAAATCGGAGATGGCTCCGGTAGTAGTTCCCTGAAGCACAACAGTGGCACCGATCAGGGTTTCTTTAGTGTTTGCGTCGGTAATCGTTCCTTTGATTATACCATTTTGGGTCATTCCCGAAATGGAAACAATCATCCAGGAAGCAATCAGCAATAATCTCTTTATGTCCATTCAAAAATCGCGTTTTTATAAATTGACTTCTTTGTTAAAGTCCTTTTATCCGATATTATCGGTTATTAATAATGTCGCGAAGGAATGGGTTAATAGTTACAGAACGATTAATAATTATTTACGGTACGGTTACATTTCAATAACAGGATTGTAACAATATTTGACAACTAAAAGAATATCAATGAAATAATATAGTTTTACAGGAAACATTGGAAACTTTCAAAATTACAGTTAGATTAAGCTGTTGTCTGAAAAACGATTTGGGGAATGAAGTTTAGATTTTGAAGTTCGTGGCTTCGTACAAAAAAAGTATTTTGCGGCAAACCCATTCAAACAACAAAACCCTGAACCCAATGATCAGGATTCAGAGTTTTGTTCTATAAAATTCTATCTGTTTTCAGAAACGGGCAGTACAATTAAAACACCGCTTTTACGATTTTCCGGGTATTGTCTGAAACTCCGTAAGTATAAATATGCAAACTTGGAACTTTGTTCTCAATCAAATCTTTTGACTGAAATATGGCCCACTCTGTTCCCACAACTTTGGCATCGTCGTCGGTTTTGCATTTGAGCAGCTCGGTGGCCAGTTCTTTCGGAATGTCAATACTGAATAATTTTGGCAGAACAGTAAGTTGATTTTTTAGATTGATCGGTTTGATTCCCGGAATAATCGGAACCTGAATGCCAATTGCCCTGCATCGATTGACAAAATCGTAGTATTTCCGGTTGTCAAAAAACATCTGGGTAACAATGTATTCGGCTCCTGCATCCACTTTGTCTTTCAGGTACTGAAGATCAATGTCAGCATTTGGCGCTTCGAAATGTTTCTCAG
>CAMDGL010000386.1 GCA_945897845.1 Chitinophaga pinensis
CCAAGGTTGAAAATCCAGTTTTGATTATTTTTTCCAAATTTGATGTAAGGTTGCAGTGCCTTTTCAATTTCAGGCTGGCTTGAATATAACAGGCGCGGATCAACATTTCCCTGTAACCCGATTTTTGGATGAACGATTTTCCGGGCTGTATCAAGCGGCGTTTGCCAGTCGATACTCAGGAAGTCGCAATCATCGGGTGAAATATCGGCAATTCCTGTTCCAAGTCCTTTGGGAAAGAAAATAAAGGGAATTCCCTTTTCGCGCACAGCATCACCAATTCTCCGGATCGAGGGCATGAACAGTTCTTTGTACAAATCCGCAGGAATCAAACCCGCATGGGTATCAAACAACTGGAAAACATCGACTCCGTGTTCTATTTGCCCTTGTGCATAAACAATTGAAAGTTCTGTCACCACATCAATCAGTTGACGGGTAGTTTCTTTGTTTTGATAGATGAATTTAATTGCATCAGGGAAATCACCTTTCCGGCCCAAGCCTTGAAGCATAAAGAGTAAAACAGTTAAAGGTGCTCCGCAAAATCCGATCAGCGGAGTTTCTTCTTTTTTTGTACGGACGATTTGGTCAATAACTGAATAAATATAGTTCAATTTGGTCGGATCGGGTTGAAGACCAATCAGCGGATTTTCCCTAAATGCAAGTGGCTGATCGAAAACCGGTCCACTGTCGTTAAACTCCAATCCCATGCCCAAAGCATGTGGGATAACCAAAATGTCGGAGAATAAAATCCCGGCATCAACACCCAAATCATTAATAGGAAGTAGCGTCACTTTGGACGCTACTTCCGGATTCTGCATCATTTGCCAGAACGTATAATTTTCCTTAATCTTCATGTACGAAGGCAACACTCTGCCTGCCTGCCGCATAAACCAAACTGGTGGCCGTTCGGTTTGTTCTCCCCGAAGTGTTTTTAGTAGAATTGAATTTGTAGTCAAGTTGTATAATTTAAAATTTTAGAATTTTTATCTTCTCCTGCTGTTACTGTTTTCATTTTTATCCTCACTTCTAGGTGATTCAGATCTTCTTTCACTTTTCGAAGCTTGTTTTACTTCTGTGTTTGATCTGCTCTGTCTTGCTACCGAAGCTGATTTTTCTCTCGGGGCAGAACTTCTTTGTGGAGCAACCCTATCTTGCGACCTGTTTGGTGTTGGTTTTGAAACCGATTGATTGCGTGAATCAGTATTTCTCTTATTTGACTGAACCTGGGTTGCAGCTCTGTTTTGTGTTGATGAAGATTGGCTTCGCGAAACCGAACTTCCTTGATTTTTGTTGGCTGACTTAATCTGCACAGGAGCATTAGTAGAACCTGATCTTTTTTGTGTTGAATTTATATTGCCGTTTTCTCTTGTCCTGGTTTGATTTGTTCCTGACTGGACATTCGATCCCGTACGTCTGGTTTCGTTTATATTCCTTTGTCTTTCATTGCTTCCGGAACTGGTTTTACTGCTGTTCTGATACTGACGGTTATTTGACCGCTGAACATCCGTGCTCCGTTGACGGCTCATCTGGTTATTTGGTCTCCTTTGGTCAAGTTCATAACGATTTTTTACGCCTGAGTTGCGGCTCTCAAAAGTACGGTTCGGATACCTCGATGCATAATCACTTCTGCGGATGCGGTTATAATTGTTTCCTGAATAATCAAAATACCGTGTACTTGTTCTGTTATATGTGTTGTACCTGTTAATATGAACGTATACATTTCTTTGATATCTGAATGGAGAATATGGTCGGTAATAACTGTACCAACTTGGATAATAGTTCCAGTAATAAGGTGAATGATAGGTTATGTATCGCGGACTCCAGAAAAAAGAGAAAATCAACGGTGTGCGAACATACATTGGTTCGATGATATAATTTGAACCATAGATATAAGAGTCGCCAACAATTTGTACACGCGGATTTCCGTTCTGTACCCTTTCAATTTCAATGGTTGCAACGTCCTGATAAACATCTTCGTCTAAAACTGCCTGCACAACTACCAGTGAATTGCGGTCAGATGAGTTTTCAAGTACCCTGAGATAGTCAATGTAACCATCTTCATTCAGGTCGAGGTTCGAAATCCGGTTATCCGGATCGTTCAGTCTGCGTTCAAAGTCTTCCAGATTTTCTGAATCACCGAAAATGGAAGCCACTGCATCCAGATCCAGGTTGTCGCTTATGTCGTAACTGGTTGCTCGGGCAGTTGTTACCGTTCGTTGTGCCTGCAAACTGAAGACGCTTGTGCTTAAAGCCAAAACTACGATTCCAATTTTTGTTTTCATGATCGTAAGTATTAATTGTTTCCTGTTTTTACTGAAATTCGTTTTCAATTTTTTCAGCACAAGTACTACTTCAAAAATGTTGCCAGTTTTATTTTGTTTTAAGTTGTTGTTGAATATCAGTTAATTACCCTTTAAGTACTTTCAAAGCCTCATAAGTCGCTTCAATGGTTTTATCGATCTTTTTCGAGGTGTGTGCAGCCGACATAAATCCGGCTTCGAATTGAGATGGAGCAAGATAAACACCACTCTCCAAAGACATTTTGAAGAATCTGGCGTAAGTTGCAGTATTGCAACGACAGGCATCCGCAAACGAATTCACTTTTTCTTCTTCAGTAAAGAAAAGTGTGAACATGGAACCTACACGATTGACAACACCCGGAAAATTCAGGTCTTCCAGACATTTTTTGATTCCGTCGCCCAGGCGTGCCGATTTTTCTTCGAGCATGTCGTAAAAACCATCGGTTTCGTCCAGAATTTTCAGTGTAGTAAGTCCGGCAGACATTGCCAATGGGTTGCCAGAGAGCGTTCCGGCCTGATAAACAGGACCTTTTGGCGCTAATTTGTCCATGATTTCCTGTTTGCCGCCGTAAGCGCCAACAGGTAATCCACCACCAATAATTTTTCCGAAGCAAGTCAGGTCGGGAGTGATGCCCAGAATTTGCTGTGCACCTCCTTTTGAAAGTCGGAAACCGGTCATCACTTCATCGAAAATCAATACAGTCCCGTATTTGGTGCAAAGTTCCCTCACTCCCTGCATAAATTCAGGTTCAGGAATTACCACACCCATGTTTCCAGTCACCGGTTCGATGATAACGGCGGCAATTTGTTCAGGATTTCTGATAAACAATTCCATCACCGAATCGAGATCGTTGAAACGGGCGGTCAATGTGTCTTTTGCTGTTCCTGAAGTAACTCCGGGTGAATTGGGCATTCCGAATGTCAGTGCGCCTGAACCTGCTTTGATCAGGAAGCTGTCGTTGTGACCATGATAGCACCCTTCGAATTTAATGACCATGTCGCGGCCTGTATAACCACGGGCCAGTCGCAGTGCGCTCATGGTTGCTTCAGTTCCTGAGTTAACCATTCGAACACTTTCGATGGAAGGCACCATCTTCTTTATTTGCAATGCCATTTCGGTTTCGAGCAGGGTAGGGGCACCAAAACTGGTTCCTTTGGCTGCGGTTTTCTGAATGGCCATGATTACATCAGGATGGGCGTGACCAAGAATCATCGGGCCCCACGAACCAACATAGTCGATGTATTCGTGACCGTCGATGTCAAATACTTTTGCTCCTTTTGCGCTGGAGATGAACAAAGGATCGCCGTCAACACTCTTAAAAGAACGAACGGGTGAATTTACTCCGCCCGGAATATGTTTTTGGGCTTCCTGGAAAGCCGCAATGCTTTGTGTATATTGTTTCATCTTATAACTCCTTAATAATATCCTGAGAATGATACGAAATAATGATATCGGAACCTGCGCGTTTGATGGAAGTCAGGATTTCGCGAACCATCCTTTTTTCGTCGATCCATCCATTGGCAGCGGCCGCTTTTACCATTGAATATTCACCACTTACGTTGTATGCAGCAATCGGAATATTGAAAGTCGTTTTTACGCGCTGAATAATATCAAGATAGCTCAATGCAGGTTTAACCATCACGATGTCGGCGCCTTCTTCGATGTCGAGTGCAACTTCGCGCAATGCTTCGTTGCCATTTGCAGGATCCATCTGGTAGGTTGAACGGTTTCCGAATTTCGGAGCGCTCTCGGCAGCTTCGCGGAAAGGTCCGTAAAAACTGGACGCATATTTGGCCGAATAAGCCATAATAGGCAGGTTGTAAAATCCGTATTCGTCCAAAGCTTTGCGGATAACTCCCACACGTCCGTCCATCATGTCGCT
>CAMDGL010000387.1 GCA_945897845.1 Chitinophaga pinensis
ACGCTCAAATCCTTTGTATATATATACTTTTCGCATACTTTTCGTTTTTATCAAAAATTATTCAGTTGGCTTATCCTCATCGTAATTGATGATTTGCTTTTCATATTTATTCTTCATGATAGTGGCCACAATACGAACCAAAGCATGGCTAAACACAGCGATAATGGTTAGTATAAACAATGCCAAACCAACGCCATCGAGCGCTTTATTCCGGTCACGACCAGGCAAATAAAAATCAGTTAATTTAGCCAATCGTCCGTTTTCACGGGTGTGACATTCGGCACAACCAACAGCCTGTTCTTTGGGCGAAACCATGTGGTTTACTGGCCAATACATCACCGTTTCAACAAAACCATACTGCCCGCTTACCGGAAGTCCCGATCGTTTCATCCCCGCTTCTGCCGCTTCTTCCCAGTTAAAATCCTCCCAAAAAGCACTATCGGCATCTGTTTCGCCATAGAGTTTTGGCTGAATCAACCTATTATAAACCTTGTCGTAAATCTGGTCGCCAACATGTATTTTAACAGGAATGATTTTAGACGAACGATCCTGATAAGAACCATACAACGTGTTCATTTTAACCGGAACCGACTGAATGGAATCGCCCAAAATATATTGTGAGGCAGTACCGTTAAACCACACATAATCAGGAGTTACATTCCTTTCCCATTTAAACGATCCTTTAATCGACATGTAACTGTGGTTTCCCAGCGAATCATCTTCTTCGTAGGGTTTCCCGTCTTTCAGTTTTCCGGCATCCGACCATTTCCAGGCCATCTTTGTTGAATTGACCTTGGCATACTGGGGAATATGGCACGCCTGGCACGACACTTTTGAACCGTGACGGTTAATTACATCGCTGAGGTGAGGGGTATTGGTATGGCATTGTTCGCAGGTAGCACGATTAGTATTGTCGGGAGAAACTGAATATAGTTTCCCGAGTATTTGGTGATTTTCGGCTGTGTGACAGGCAACGCACTCCATATTCATGCCATTTGCTCCCATATGAACGTCAACTTCGCGGCTGCACGAAAGTTGAGCAACTTCAAGATCTCCGTGCTTTACATTGTTTCCACCACCGCCAAAAAAGTGACACGAACCACAACTGCTTTTGGTTGGCGATCCTACGCTTTGTGCTACCTGTGACAGGTTCACTGTGCGGTCGGGATAACCAGCCATTGATGCACCTTTCAGATATTCTTCGCTGTTATCGTGACACACCATACAATCCACATTTCGGGCGTTTTCAAAATCAAAATGATCGTTGCTCATCCCATAGCCAATATGACATTTCGCGCACGATTGCTCGTTAGAACTGGTTCCGACACAAAAGTTATTCATTACATTTTTCTTCCCGGCAGAAGTAATTCCCCGGCCTTCCACATAGGCAACACGCTCCCAGTTCCAATGCGACGAAGCCATAACTTCTTTATGCGTTTCGGTATGACACGAAAGACATGTTTCGGTAACTTCCTGAGGTGTTTTAAATTCTTTTTGTAAAGCTGGCAGCAAGGCATGATTCGTCGATGGGATATCTTTTAGAGCATACTTATGCTTAAGTTCTTCCAATTTGAGATTATAAATATCATCCTGTGGAAATACATTTACAAGTATTAAAACTACAACAACGACAACGATCACAACAAATATATTTTTAGTCATAACTCATATTGATATTTAGAGTCAACTTATAACGAACATATGTTCATATTTATAAATAATGAATGCAAATATAGGCATATCTAAATACCTAAAAACATGCAATTATGCAGATACAAAAAATCAGTCAAGAAATCAACAATTAGAAATTAATAAAGACTACAAATAGATACATTTTGAACATTTGTTCATTTAATCATATTTAATTGTAACCCAAAGTGTTCTGAATAAGCAAAAACACATAAAATCAATCTTATTTAGACTAATTTTAAATTAGACACAGGCTATTATTTGGAATAAATCCAAATTAAAAACTCTTACAACTCAAAACCACTAAATATCAATTTTTTACAGAGGGTTACACTTCGAGTTTCGTAGCTAAATAATTGTAGTATTTGAGGTTACTGACATTCCAACATATTTTTATATCTAGTTTTCTATATGTTTGCATATCATTAAAAATAACAACCTATAACATGACTCAAAAACGTCGTGATTTTATAAAAATATCATCGCTAAGTGCCGCTGGATTGATCTTCGGGAGCCAATACCTGAGGTCGTCAGTTCCGGAGTATGCAAAGCAAAATTTGGGAGCGCTTGGCCCGATGAGCTTACACCGCACTCCTACTTATTGCGAGGTTTGCTTTTGGAAATGCGCCGGATGGATTTACAAAAACGATGAAGGCAAAATCCAAAAAATTATTGGCAACGATGAAGATGAAAACTGCAACGGTCGCCTTTGTCCGCGAGGAACTGGTGGTGTTGGCATGTACTTCGATGAAGATCGTTTAAAAACTCCGCTGATACGAGTAACCGGCCCCGATGGGAAACAAACTTTCCGCGAAGCAAGCTGGGACGAAGCACTGGATGTAGTAGCTAAAAAACTTCAGAAAATCAAAGAAGAGCATGGCCCTGAATGTACGGCATTGTTTACACATGGTTCGGGTGGTCATTATTTTGGCAATTTGCTGAAGGCTTTTGGATCGGGCAATATTGCTGCACCCTCGTATGCTCAGTGCCGTGGTCCGCGCGAAGTTGCATTCCTGACAACTTTCGGTGCCGGACTCGATTCGCCTGAGCCAACTGATATTCGCGACACCCGCTGTTTGGTGCTGATTGGCTCGCATCTGGGTGAAAACATGCACAACGGTCAGGTTCAGGAAATGTCGGATGCCATCGACAAAGGCGCTACTATTATTACTGTTGATCCCCGGTTTTCGACTGCTGCCAGCAAATCCAAATTTTGGTTGCCGATTAAACCGGCTACCGACATGGCTTTGCTTCTGGCATGGATTCACGAGATCATATACAATGAATGGTACGACAAAAAATACGTTGAAAAACACACCTCTGGTTTTGAGCAACTGAAAGAGCACGTCAAAAATTTCACTCCTGAATGGGCTCATGGCATTACCACCATTGCTCCGGATGTCATCCGCGAAACCGCACGAGAAATGCGGAATGCGTCACCTGCAGTGATTATTCATCCCGGACGGCATGTTACCTGGTATGGCGACGACACACAACGTTTGCGCGCAGTGGCTATCCTGAATGCTTTACTTGGTTCGTGGGGCCGCCGTGGTGGTTTTTACCTTCCAGAGAAATTAGAAGTACCCGAATTTCCACACCCGCCATTCCCAAAACCAAACAAAACATGGCGCGATGCGATGGGCGGAAAGTATGCACTGGCCGATCTGGCTCTTGCTTCAGGAGTATGCGATGCAACGATTCCAAGTCCCGATCTGAATTGCAACATCAAAGGATGGATCGTGAACGGTACCAACCTGATTATGACACTTCCCGACGAAAAGAAAACACTGGAAGCCATTAAAAACCTGGATTTACTGGTTGTGGTAGATACCATGCCCATGGAGATTACCGGATATGCCGATGTGGTACTTCCCGAATGTACCTACCTGGAACGTTGGGACGATATTCGGGTTGTTCACGGAAGAAAACCGAACATCGCGCTACGCATGCCTGCCAGCGATCCGCTTTACGATACCAAACCAGCTTACTGGATTGCACAAAAACTGGCTCAGAAAATGGGATTGGGCGATTACTTCAACTACGAAAAATTTGAAGATGTGCTGGATTGGCAATTGAAACAAATCGGAACTTCGCTCGACGAAATGATGCGGATTGGTGTAAAAAATTATCCAAGGGAATCAGGTCCATTGTATTTTACAGAAGATGACACACCCATAGAATTTGGAACCAACACCGGCAAAATTGAATTATACTCAACGGCCATTGCTGCTGAAGGATTTGATGCCATGCCCGTTTACACGGCACATATGACTCCCCCACAGGGATTTTACCACCTCAACTATGGCCGTGCACCAATGCACACATTCGGGCGCACTTCAAATAATCCGAACCTGACTGATTTGATGGACGAAAATACGGTTTGGGTAAATCCAAAAGTGGCCAAAGAATGGGGCCTGAAAAACGAACAACCCGTTTATCTGGAAAATCAGGATGGAATTGTTTC
>CAMDGL010000388.1 GCA_945897845.1 Chitinophaga pinensis
ACAATCAAACCGCCAAAATCCCATGTAAATTTAGCGCCAGGTCCGCTTTTACCGGTGTATTTTACAATGCGTTCGTAAGTTGCACATTTATCAGTCGATTCCGGGGAAATTACATCAAAGCTTGACTCCGGAATTTCATAAAAGCCTGCTTGAAAAGTATCGCTGCCGGTGCAGCCGTCAAGAGTCGTAAGTGTATAATTTATCGTATAATATCCCGGTTTGGTTACCAATAGAGTAACGCCATCAGGTTTAATGTTTTCAAACTGCATACCATCAGCAGGTATCGAAGTCCATTTGGCTGCTCCCGCATAATTCCAGCGCTTCTCATCAGCATTGGCTACTTCTACTTTCAGGTCAGCAGTAAAAACACCGCAATTCAATGTATCACCCAAAACTTTCACTTCTGGAACCTGAAACACATCTACATGCACCGTATCTGAAGCCTCACAGCCAAATTCATTGGTTCCTGTAACGATATAATCACCGGTTTTCTCAACCCTGAATGTTTGTTTAGTCGATCCGTCCTGCCAAAGATAGGATGCAAAACCGTTGGTTGCTTTGAGGTCAATTTTTCCCGGGCCACACGAACTGGTATCTTTCCCCAATGATATTTTTGGATCACTAACTTTAAGGAATAGCGTGTCAGACTTCATGCATCCTCTGCTGGTAGTACCTCTTACCCAATACTTCTTTCCTTCAGAAACGGTGATAGATGGTACAGTGTCACCTGTACTCCAAAGGTATGAATCGAAATTATCTTTTACCGAAAGTTTAATTTTTTTTCCCTGACAAACCACCGGAGTAAAAGTCGTCCAATTGCCCACAATCTCTAACTGGATATTCAGGTTAAAACCCACACCATAACCATAGGATTCTGTATCCTCGCCAAATCCATATACAAAGGCAAGAAATCCTCCATCTACAGCGGAATTTTTTAATCGGTGAGCACCTTTTTTTATTGCCACCTGCGCATGAGAGTATTCAACATTGGGAAATAAAGAAAAAGAAGAACTTATGTTTGCCCCATCCAAAGTGATATTACCAACTTCTGAAGTCAAAGTAATAATATTCACGTAAAAAATATTTTGAATCAGACTTGACTCATATGCAACAAAGGTAACGTCATTGATTTTCTGAGTCACTGGACTTAAAATAGTCATAAAAGGATCCCCGACTCCGGAACCATCAATGTCCTGCGATCTGCAATATTGCGCTAACAATATCTTTTTTGATGACATTATACGGCTGGCCTGATTACTGCTTAGTACAAACTCATAGTATGCCCCTCGGTTAAGTGTTACTACCACATTGAGTTCATCTATTTTAACCGTTGTACCATCCTCGGCAGCCAGAACCCGGTAAGTATCTTTAGTCCGCAACTTAAGTGGCACCACATAAAATTCCCTGCCCCAGGTACTGGTTGGTGAAATTTGCTCATACAAATGATCATATGATGTTCCTGAAACAGGGATAGAAGTAGCCATTGAACCCGAATAGAAAGCTATAGGTTTGTCAGAAGAAACATAACTTCCTGTAAGGTCCAGAGTTGAGGACTGTACCTGATAGGTCTGGCCTTTGTTGAGAATAACTTTAAACGATGTATTTGCTTTATTTCCTGAATTTGTATCAACCGAAGGGATAATATTTACATTGGTATTATCGGCAGTTGACACTATTAAAAATTCGCTGTTCGTTTCACGGCCATTTTGCACATGAGGCGTGTAACACATTGCAAAATATTCTTTTCCCAGCGATTCAGTTGGATAAATCACAGCAACATCAGAAGATCGTGTACGGTAATTGAAAGCATAAACATTGACTGGATTGTCTGAAACAAGGTGCAGTGCCTTATTCTCAGGAAGCACTGAGCCTGAAGGTTCCAGTAAATTATAGTCTATTCGCACCGGATACCAATCATTGGCTCCTACCGTATAGGTTCCAATAAGCGTCTCCGAGGGACCATATTTTAGAGTGAAGGTGGCTCCAAGCTGAGAAGTAACTGTAATTTCAAGATAATGTGTTGCTCCGTTGAGCCGGTTCTGCATCAGGCCAAACCAAAAATCAGTTCCTTCTGTTGAATAATGGCAAGGATCTTCCGATTCATCAGCCATCAAAAATGACGGCCACAAAAAGGAAATAAACAGTATCGTTGAAAAAATTATGCCTTTCATTTTTTATTTCGAAATTGATATTCAATGTTGTAGAGACAGGTCATGACCTGTCTTTGGATTTAGACAGGGCATGACCTGTCTCTACCCCTAAACCTCCACCCGTTTATTTTGCCGTGTGTACCAAATAAATCCTGATACATTTTCATAACCGCAATTTTTCAGTTCACGAATGTATGCACGCAATTGGGATTTGTATTTGTCCGACTCCATTTCTCCTGATTTATAATCGACCACCACTACCCCATTCTCACCAATCATGATGCGGTCGGGGCGTTTGATACCATTTGAACCGGTCAGGATATTTCGTTCGTTTACAACCCTGTAAGTTCCATCGAACCACGATTTCACTTCCTTGTCGCTTAGCATTTCCAGCAATTCAGCTTTCATCGCTTCGGTTTTATCGGCGCCAATTTTGCCTTCCAACTCTATCCGTTTTAACGCTTTGTCCAGATCAACTGTCGATTCAACCAGCGAAAGAATTTCATGAATCAGCTTTCCGTTATTAATACCACTTTGCTTCTTGTCGTCCCTGGTAAAAAAATCTTCGCCCCGTTTTTTAATGTTCAGGAATTTTCTGAAATCGGCAAATTCAAATTCCGAAAGCCGCACATCTTTCACCGTTTTCCCGTTCTTCTTTTTCTCTTCTGAAACAGTTATTTCCCCGATTTCGAACAGTTGTTCTTCAGTATCGTAACTTTCCGCCAATTGAACAGATTCGTTCTCCTTCAATCCACACGATCCCATGGCGGTTTGCTTTTCCAAGGCCTGTTTCAGCAAATCGCCCACCGAAGTAAGTTTTGTGGCCGAGAAACTTGCCCAAACCCACAAAGCTGCTTTGGCACGTGTGAAAACCACGTACATCAGGTTCAGGTTGTCTATGTAAGTATTGAATTTCTCAGTGAAAAATTCGCGGTAAAAGATCGAATCTCCAACATCCGATTTGTATCGTACCGGCACCAGTTCCATGTCGCTGAAAGGCTCGACTTCCGGCTTGCACCAAAGCAAAGGCGCCCGGTCGGGAGTTGCAGGCGGATGAATCGACCAATTAAAAAACGGTACAAATACGTGTGTAAACTCCAGTCCTTTCGATTTATGGATGGTCAGCACGGTGATGGCGTCAATACTGTCGGAAACAGGTATGGTGAATCGTTCGCCGTTTTGCTTCCACCAATTCAGGAAACTGGTCAGTTCAGAAGCCTGCGTGCGCTCGAATACCGAAATTTGATCGACAAAAGCCTGCAAATACGCCAGCTCGTCGGTCAGGCTAAAAAGGTTAAACTTCTCGCAAATGCTGTAAATAATCTCCGGAATCGGTTTCCCTGCAATCAGTTCCTGAAAATTTTTACCCGTCAGGAATTGCATCAGGTCATTTTCCGGAACATCCATTTCCTCAAACTGCTGATAAATATTGGGTTCGTAAAAAGCGCTCCCTTCGACTGCTTCGCGCTCAGGGAGCGGCGCTTCGATGATCGGATTCCTTGCTCCGGTCTTTCGACTTCCGACTTCCGACTCCTGAAATAAATCCAGAGTCAGATGCTGCTGAGTAACGCCTCCTTGACTTGAAACTTGGAACCTGGAACTTGGAACTTCGTTCAATTCCGGTACCTTCCCAATTGCCTTTAACTGAGGGAAAATCTTCCTGTAATACAAATAATTGACTTCGGCTTTCACCACCTGATCGTCCGGGTTCAGAAAGCTGGTCAACGCCGAAATAATGAACCCAATTACTTCTGAATTAATAATATAGAGAGATTCGCTTGAAAGAATATCAAAGTTATAGGCAGCATTTTCGGGAAGGCCCTTTTGCTCCAGAAAAAGGTCGGCAATCAGGCGGGCTTCGTTTTTTGCACGAACCAGAATGGCCATTTCACGGGCTTTCACGCCTTTATCCTGAAGAAATTTCACCGAGGCAACCAATTCTGAAAGTATCAATTCTTCATTGTCAGCTTTCTGATCAGTTTTGTTTTCCAGAAATTTCAC
>CAMDGL010000389.1 GCA_945897845.1 Chitinophaga pinensis
AATGCCCACTTTGCCTTCGATTGGCGCATTTTTATATTTGATTACCCGTTCGTTTTCGGTATTCGAAACTAAATCGGCATGTGCAATTACGTATGCTTCAAGCATTTCTTCAACCACTCGTGATGGATTATTGATGAATTTTTGCATGACAGTTATTTTTTTTGTTTTGGATTTTCCATGATTTCGCGTGCCATATCCGGGTCGGTTTTTTCGATTCCGGTCAGCATAAAAACAATCATTCCTGCATCGGAAGGATCGAAGTTTTGCCCTTTATTTTTTGTACATGTTTCGATTCGTGAATACAACCAATCCCAAGCCTCCGGCTTATAATTGGAGTTGCTTCGTGCAAGAGAATTTTTTATCCAATCAAATTTTTCTTTGGCAGTATTAAATGCAAGGTAATCGGCACCTCCGTTTTGATCGAGAATTTGCACACATTTCAGATTACCGCCTTCAGCGGTTGAGAAGTTGTCCTTTATTTCCTGGAAAGTCCAGCCTGTATGAACATCCCATTCTTGTTTTGAGTGTTGGTCGGAATGACGGTTATTCCATTCAGAGTGAGAAATCACAGTTACAAATTGCCGTTTTTCCATTTGGGCGCGGCTAATTGCTTCACCAACCACTTGCATTGGCCCTGCTGCTACGATAAACAATGGATTTTCTTCCGATGATTTGTTGATTTCGTCGCGAAGTGCATTATAAGCCACGATCGCATTATCTACTGCACAAATAAATTTTGAGTTTTGGAAGCCAAACCATTTTTGGCCACCGAGTGCACTTTCGCGCATATGTTCATAGGAGTTTAAGCCCGAAGGAGAAGTTGGATGGTCCTGATTGCTGCCCCAGACATGGTCGCTGAACGTATAAAGAACAAGGTTGTCTTGAAGCCCGGATGCAGCCAGTAATGCCAGTGATAATGGTGTTGCTGCCCAATCATCGTGGTCGTGTTCGTTGCCATCCGAACTGATGGCAATTCTGCCTTTTCCCTGCCAGAGCGGAGTTTGTGCAACAACTGAAGTAAAAACTACCAAAAAGGTTAATGAAGTAATCAATATTCTTTTCATGTTTAATCTATTTTATGGGTGAAACGATTTCTTTTCCAATTCTCTCATTTGTTCAACTTTGGCGGTGGAGCCGCCTCCCTGAAATTCGGAAACCAGCCATGCATCGATAATTGTTTTAGCTAATTCAGGCCCGATAACCCGCTCGCCCATAGTGATTACCTGGGCATCGTTGCTTTTTCGCAGACGCTCGGCCGAGAATACATCGTGGCATACACCGGCATAAACGCCTTCCACTTTATTGGCAATCATGGCCATTCCCAAACCGGTTCCACAAATGCTGATTCCCCGGTCGTAGTTTCCGGCCTGGATCTGTTTGGCCAGATTGAAGCCAATTTCAGGATACATGGCTCCATTTTTTGAAGCGCTGTAATCCAAATCGGTAATATCAATTCCTTTACTTTTCAAATGATCATACAGCACCTTTTTCAGGTTAACTGCGGCATCATCACAGTCGATACATATTTTCATTTTCGTTTGTTTTATCTGGTAATTTCAGGCATAATTTTCGCTAAATATTTCAGGCTTTCTTCTACCCACATGTCAGGATCTTCGACAAATCCACCGCTGGCTTCGCTTCCCATTTCTATTCCAGCCACACAAGGCTCGCCATATTTAACGCAATTTTCTTCAATGCCGAGTTCAATAAGTTTATCGACATAAGCTTTAAAATCGACGGCACCAGTGCCTAAAATACTGTTGGTGTGTGCAAATGATTCGGTTTCGCTCAAGTGAACATGCAATAAACGGCTTTTGAGTTTTTCCAGTTGTTCGGGCTCTTCGCGGGTTATTACCAAATGGCCAACATCAACATTCGGATAAAGATTTGGCATGTTGATGTCTTCCATCGCTTTGGCCAGTTTGTAGGTGTTGTTGCAGATGAAATAAACATGAGGATCGAGTTCGATACCCACCAGCATGTTTTCTTTCTGGCAATACTCCGCAAAGCGACCAACGTTTTCGCACATCAAACCCCAAGATTTTTCGGGCGATGTTCCCAATTCGTACAACCCGCCTCCCCAGCAAACCAACAATTGGCGACCGCCCAAATCTTTCTGGTATTCGGCGCAGGCTTTCATGTAGTCGAACGTTTCATCGAATAACTTACGGTCTGAACTTGCCGTGTTTTTGGTTGCAACAAGCAACATTTGTGTATTGATCAGCCCTTCACCTTTGGCTATTCGAACCACTTCTTTTTTTTGTTCTGCCGTCATCGTCAACGGATTTCCTTTTCGGATTCCGGCATATTCGATGTATTTAAACCCAAACTTAGCCGCGCTTCTTAGTGATTCTTCCGGCCCCTTATTTCCAACTTCGTACACTAAAGTGTTTAATGCCAACTTCATTTTACAATCCTCCTGTTATTTCTTTTACTTTATTAAAAAATGCTTTTTTATTTTCTGAGTTAATTCGCCAATCTACAGGCACACTTTGGAATCCTTCATTCAAATCAGTTATTCCCGGCCTCCTGTAGTCGAAATATCCCCACGAAATGTGGTTTTTTATGGCAATTTCAAAGTGACTTGTGTCACTTTCGAAGGCATAATTATCATCTTCATTGATTACGATGGGCATTTTACGATCGCCTCTAATCTCTTTGGCTGCCTTTATTTTGTCCTGAAATTTTTGTGTTGAACGCAATGCATTGGCATGAAAAAGAACCAAATCTGACGCGTCTACTGCACTTTTAATTAATGGGAGTGGGGCAGGGGAGCTTGTAGTTACCAAATAACGATAACCTTTTTTCTCTTTGTTCCTGACCAGTTTTACCAGTTCGTAAACCCTTTCAGGCTTTAAAATCTCGTGGTCGTAATAATTCGGATTGGTTTCGTTGTTTATTTCGATAATCACATTTCGGTATTCTTTTTCAAACAACCAATCAACCATGTTATTGGTGGCCGCAATTATGGCTTTCTCGTCTTTCAGGTTTTGATCCTGACCGAAATAAAAAATTCCGAGGAAAACCACCATCTGCAATTCATCGGCTTTTTTAAGGATTTTATCCAATCGTTTCATGTAAGTCTCCATCAGCGAACCATCGGGATGAAAGCCGGTATTCAGGAAATTGAAATTTCCGTAACCCGTTGGGCTTCCGCCTTGCATATTCAGTGAAAATGAATTCAAGCCATAACTTTTCCATAAAGGCATTGCTGCAATAAACTCATTGTTATTTCTGTCGGCATCCCATTTCTTTGTATCAGGATATGCAAAAGTGTCAACGGTTGCAGGATTCATGTCATCAAAAATGCCCTGAACCATGCGCGAATTCAACAACAATCCTTCAATTTTATAACCTTTCCAATAACGGCTAGGATAGGTTGGTTTGCCGTTAATCAGGAAGTCATCACCCTGAATGCTAACCACAGTTCTATTCGTTTTTTTTGATTTGTTTGCTGCATTTCCGGAGAAAAATAACAGGCCAAAAACCAATGAAGTTATTATGAAAAGAGATTTCCTCATGAATGGATTTGTTGTGTTTTTACTTTTTTAAACCTCCTGTTATTTCTTCCAGTTTATTGAAAAAACCTTTTTTCCGTTCAGAACTAATTCCCCAGTTTACCGGAACTGACTGATATCCTTCGTCAAAGGAAGTTTCACCTTTCATTCTGAAATCGAAATATCCCCATGATGCAAAGGCTTTTACTGCCTCCACAAAGTTGTTCGATGGTTTGTCGAAATCGAAGTGGTCGTCTTCGTTAAATACAATAGGCATAGGCCGATAAGAAGGCAATGCTTTTACTTCCTGAACCATTTGAGTAATTCGTTTTGGGTCGCTAACGCCATTTCCATGAATCAACACAAAATCAGAAACTTTCACCACCATATCAGGAGGAATACAATTTCCGTTGAAACTTGTACCAACCAATAATTCAGGCGCTTTTTTCTTGACTTGTATTATTAACTCATGTATGCGATCCTGACTAATTATTGCATGATTATAAGCTCCATTGTTGCTTTCGTTTGCTACCTCAAGAATGATGTTTTTATATTTTTTTTGCTGAATCCAAGCCACTGTATTGTCAACGGCGGCTTTTACAGCTTTTTCATCCGTCAGGCGTTGGTCTTGCCCGAAATAAAA
>CAMDGL010000390.1 GCA_945897845.1 Chitinophaga pinensis
ATGTCGGTGGCTGCAAATTCAAAAGCATAGGTAAAAGCCCAAACAGAGGAAGCGATCTGCCAGATCAGCCAAAATTTCACCCCTGGCGTTTTTCTATACTTAATCAGGAAAAAAAAGGTAATTATTCCTACGATCCCTCCGATTAGCAGTAGAAGGAAAAGTGGTGTAATACTGAAGCTTGCGATGTTAAAATCCAGATTGGCCATAACCGCTGCTGAAATTGAAATATTTCGAAATTAAATGTCCGTGAAAATAATATTTTAACCTGAAGAATGAAAGATCTTTTTAATTTTCAACTAATTCGACAGAAGATGTTCGATCAGAATTTTCAGGCCTAAAACAACCAAAATCAAACCGCCCATTAGTTCGGCATACTGATTAAACCTGGGGCCGGTCTTTTTCCCCAGCAGAATTCCAAGCATGGAGGCAATAAATGTTACTGCTCCAATAATAAATACGGCAATCAAAATCTTATCGAGGAATACGGCAAAACTAAATCCAACAGCCAGCGCATCAATACTGGTGGCAAGCGAAAGTGTAAGTATTACCTTGATGTGCAAAGGATTTTTAATTTCCCGAACTTCAGAACTGATAAAACTCTCGATGACCATTTTACCGCCAATAAGGCTGAGCAGTCCAAAAGCGATCCAATGGTCAACAGGCTCAATCAACGATTTCATACTATTCCCTATCAACCAGCCGATTAATGGCATTACTGCCTGGAAAAAAGCCAGAAAGATGGCAATTTTCGCAGCTTGTGAAAAACGGATTTGAGGAAGGTTTAACCCGCTGCAAACAGAAACAGCAAACGAGTCGAACGATAAACCAATAGCAAGTAAAATAACCGTATAAATTTCCATCCATCCAGAATTGAGCGACAAAACTATAAAAATTGTAGCTAAACGAAAATTCCATTTCGACCAATTGCAACACACGGATGGTTTTGAATCAAAAATTTAGTTTTGGTGTGCAATAAAAAAATCACTAAACTTGTAAGTGTACATTTTACCTTTATAACCAATACTTCTCAAACCAATGAAACTACAATTTCTCCTTCCACTATTCCTGTTTGCCGGGCTGACAGCCTGTAAAAACGAACCCGAAAAAGCAGATTACAAAATTCAGGGAGTTCCGTTCAACGAAGTAAAAATCAGCGATCGGTTTTGGCTGCCCAAAATCGAAACCAACCGGACAGTCACGATCCCGGCTTCGTTTGCTAAATGCGAAGAAACCGGGCGTATTGAAAGTTTTGTAAAGGCGGCAAAAAAAGAAGGGAAGTTCGAAACAGATTTTCCGTTTGACGACACCGATATATACAAAACCATTGAAGGGGCAGCATATTCCATGAGCGTTCATCCAGATCCGAAAACCGACCGCTATGTTGATAGCTTGATAACCATTGTTGGAAAAGCACAGGAATCCGATGGTTATTTGTACACCGCCCGCACCATCGATCCCCAACACCCGCATGAGTGGTCGGGCAACGAACGTTGGATAAACGAATCGGTTTTGAGTCACGAATTGTATAACTCCGGACATTTGTTCGAAGCTGCTTCAGCACATTTTCAGGCCACCGGCAAAAGCAATTTTCTGGATATTGCCCTTAAAAACGCCGATCTGCTCGATCAGGTTTTTGGCCCGGGAAAACGCAATGATGCTCCTGGACACGAAATTGTGGAGATGGGTCTGGTAAAACTTTACCGCATTACCGGTGAAATAAAATACCTTAATCTGGCTAAATTTTTCATCGACTGCCGCGGCAAAGAAAACGATCCTAAAAAAGCATATTCTCAGGATCACAAACCGCTTATTCAGCAGGATGAAGCGGTTGGTCATGCGGTACGTGCCGGATACCTGTATTCCGGAGTTGCCGATGTTGCCGCTCTGACTGGCAATGCCGAATATTTATCAGCCATTGATAAGATCTGGGAAAACATGGTTACAAAGAAACTATACATCACCGGAGGCATTGGGGCCCGGCACAGGGGCGAAGCTTTCGGCGACAATTACGAATTACCCAATCTGACGGCTTACAACGAAACATGCGCCGCAATTGCCAATGTTTACTGGAACTACCGAATGTTTTTGCTTCATGGTGATTCAAAATACATCGATGTGCTCGAACGGAGTTTGTACAACGGAGTCATTTCAGGAATCGGTCTCGATGGAAAAACCTTCTTTTATCCCAACCCGTTGGAATGTGATATGCATTTCAAATTTAACAGTGGTGAAACACTCGACCGTCAGCCATGGTTTAATTGTTCTTGCTGCCCTACCAACATGTGCCGGTTCCTGGCTTCTGTGCCAGGGTATATTTATGCACACCACGACCATGATTTATATGTCAACCTTTTTGTTCAAAGTTCCGCAACGTTCAATCTTGATAAGAAATTACCGGTTGCAATTACTCAGGAAACACAATATCCATGGGATGGTCAGGTGAAAATTTCGGTTTCTCCTGAAAAGGCAGGCAAATTCGCGCTGCATCTCCGCATTCCGGGTTGGGCGCAAAACCAGCCGGTTCCGGGCGATTTGTATTCGTACATTGCTCCTGAAAAAGATTCAGTTTCAGTGACCGTAAATGGTGAAGTTGTTCTCTTTAATTCTGAAAAAGGCTATGCCGTTATCGACCGCGAATGGAATACGGGAGATGTAGTGAACTACTCGCTACCAATGGGCATCCACCGTGTTGAAACCAACAAAAATGTAGCTGATAATATGGGAAAAGTCGCCATCGAGCGCGGACCAATCGTTTATTGCCTCGAAGGTGCCGACAATGGCCAGCAACTCTCGAAACTGGCATTGCCCGACAGCGCTAAATTATCGGCAAATTTCTCGCCTGAAACATTGAGCGGAGTGGTTACGATTTCAGGAGAAATGCTTTTAACAGGCGAACCAACTACCCAAACGAAAAAAGTTACAGCCATTCCATATTTTGTATGGAACAACCGCGGAATCAACGAAATGAAAGTCTGGATTCCAAGGAATCAATAACAATTTAAACTTATTCCTCTTCCGAATTATTTGGGAAAGGTTCTACAGTGCATTCATATTCCGAATTTTCAAAATCAGTTTTGGTTAGCCATTTTTCTGAAGTTGTCATCGAATATTGGAAGTTGCCCTTGTTCTGTAAATCCCAGATAATTCCTTCCGCTTCAGGAAATGAAGCGTTGCCGTCAAGCGGATCCTTGAACAACCGGATGATTAAATTACTGTCTGAAAGACTGGTTCCAAGCGCTTTTAAAACCAATTCTTTGGTTATTTCTGATGTGTCGTCCTGTTCCGCCTTCATTTCGAATTCGACGATATTGGCTTTGCAATTGGGGAACTTGCCATTGTATGCTTTGTAAAGCAACTGATTGACGTTGAACAACAATTTGTGGATATAGATGTCAGAGTAATTCTCTGAAACTTTTTCCCGCATCATTTCGTGCGAAAGATTAACAATCTGCCCTTCGTTCAATACATCAGATAGTTTGTAGTCTAGCAAAATCGCGGCAGCATCAGTTGGTTCAAAGTCAGCAATCGCCATAAACAGGTAATCCTTCAGTTCATTTTGATTTACTTTCCCCGCATCCTCGTAATCGAATCGTTTTAAAAGCTCAATAAAATCAGCATTGGTCCATGCGCCATCAAGCTCTTCTATCGTTTTTACTGAATTTATTTTTACCAAATATTTCATAATATATTTCTAATAATTTATTTTTAATAACAGCACTTTAGATGCTTTGTTGCAGTTAACCGCTTTATAAACGCATAAGCACACATTTGAAAGCAGTCTTTTTTCGGTATTTTAGAAATTTGTGTCATATTTCCACTTCAGTCAATCTTTCCCAAAACGAATTCTATGAGTTCATTGCGTTGCTTTACCAATTGTGAAAGAAGCGATTGATGCAGAACTTTTAAATACAGACTTTGAAGTATTTCCTGATAAAAAATCAGCAGATTGAAGGCAAGTTTCCCGGCAAATGGCATCAATAAAAATGCAAAAAAAGCGATCAATGCTGAGCCGGTCAGGTTGAGAATCAAAAGGGCTTCAACAAGATATACAACCGGGAACAAAACCAATCCGGCTACAAAGTTGAAAGTACTGAGGAAAGCAAGGTCTTTCACTTTCGGACGTATTATATTGCGGG
>CAMDGL010000391.1 GCA_945897845.1 Chitinophaga pinensis
TGAACCGGAAAGAGATCAAAAACATTTTCTACGGAAATGGCGATCAGACTGCGAACTACGCCTGGACAATTGCTACCGGCATTGGCTTTCCGAATAACTATGTGATGAAAGGCGGCCTCAACGAATGGTTTAATACAGTGATGCTGAGCCAGTATTCCGGAGAAAAAATCACACCCGCTGAGAATGCCCGATTCGAAAACAGGCTGAACGCCCGTAAAACATTCACACAAATAAACAGCTTGCCCGACAGCTTAAAAACCCGATTTTTCAATGCAAAAAGGCTCACACAATCGAAACTCGATGGAGGCTGCGAATAAAATTAAAAAAGATGAAAGAGTTCAAAAAATTAAAAATAGTCTTCCTTGTAATAGTCGTTCTGCTGATCTTAGTAATTATCAGGAGTTCAGATCAAAACATTTTCAAGCAGGAAGTAAAAACTGCTATTGAAGCTGGTCAAAGCAATAGTAATTCAATTACACCTGATCAGCTCGAAAAGCGTACAAATCCATACATGGTAATCGATTTGGGGAGTGAAGTCAGTCCTGATTCCAGCCAGTTTCAGCATTCAATACAAATTCCGTTTGAAAATCTTTTGGACAAAGCAAACCGTAAAATTTTAGACGAAACCGAAGGTGACCTGATTCTCTTTTCTGACGATGTGGCTACTGCCTCAAAAGCCTGGATAATTTTGAATCAATTGGGATATAAAAATGTTATAATACTTGCTCCGAAAGAAAATCCGGAGGAATTAAAACACAAATTCCAGCCTGACACAACTGCCAGACTGGAATCGGATTCTATTTAATTCTTCACATAGGCAAAATTTCCAATTTCGGCATCAGTAAACGGAAGCCACGAAAGCAAAGCTTTATCTTTCAGCATTTTACTGTGCATAAAAGCATTATTGCCGTACATCACAGTTTTTGCATTGTATCCAAACAAACGGAGATAGGCCGTTACAAATGCAGAATTGTGCCCGGTTCCGCAATAAATGGCAGCATCTTTATCAGTCGGAATTGATTGCATTTCAGCAACAATTCCAAGTGTTCCGTTGGTTTTGTAACGCACCGCCCCCGGAATATGCCCGGCATCGTATTTATCTTTCCGCTCAAAATTAACGGTATAAAAGTTCCGAGGCTGTTCAAAAACCTGATCGGCTGTGATGAAAGCTCCTTCAGAACCAGCAGCAAACAAATCCTTGAAACGTGCAGCCAGAATTTCTTCACCGGTAGTTTTACCAGTATCCATTTGCGGAAAATCAGACGCGGCGGCCCGCACATTTTCAGCAGTATCTAACTTACCTTCGAACTTATCCGATACAGCATCGCCCCACGAACCTGAACCAAAATCCTTGTTCCAGCCGCTCATTCCCCAGCGCATGGCATACACATTTCCGTAGCCCATTAAACGCAAAAGCGAGGTGGCATAGCTCGAAGTCTGTCCCGACTTGCAAACCATCACTATTTTATCGAATTCGAAAGGCTTGATAACATTGGAAAAATAATCGGGAATTTTACTGAATTCCAAATTCACCGCTCCTTTAATGTGCCCTTTTGCAAAAGCTTCCGGACTTCTTAAATCGATGATTTTGATGTTTCCGGCCAGTTCATGGTTAACTGCAGAAGCTTTAATCAACGATGGGAAATTCCGCCCGTTCACATAATCGCCCGATTCTTCCAGATATTTCAGCAACTTTTGCGCTTCATCGTTTATATCAGCAATTGCCGATTTGCTGACGGTTTCAACCGCTGATTCCGCAGGTTTGGTTTTATTTCCTCCTGAACAGGATACCAAAACCAACAGCGAAACAACCGCAATGATTTGATTGATCGTTCTCATTTACAAAAGAGATTATCCTTTTTTAACTACCAAAACTTCGTCCTTATCATACTGTACTGTTTCAATCCTGCGACCTTGTTCGTCGTATTTATAAACTGTAATCGCTACTCCATTATCGGGATTATTGGCGATGTGTTTGTCTTTGTCCATCGAAATTCGTTTTACCAAAGCGCCATGTTCATCGTACTCCGATTTGGTTACCGGCAAACTCTTTCCGCCTAAAAATTCATTGTCCTGATCGAACTGGATTGTTTCAACCGTATATCCATTTTCGTCGACTGTATTCGCCCTTTTGGCCCAACCCCAGTATAAATTTGAAAGTTGACCTGAAGCATTGTGAACTGAAAAATTCAGCAAATCACCATTTTCATTGTTTTCGAATAAGAAGTAAGAAACGCCAATATCGCCGCAATTTTCGGCGGTACAATTGTATAAAGTATCGGCTTTGTAATTGGCCATGCGGGTTACAAACCCATTTGCATCATAAGAAAAGCGCAGTTCATAAAATGGACAGAACTCATTCATAACTACTTCTTCGCCTGCAAGATTAAAGCGTAATTCCTGAATCATTCCATCGGGAAGTTTGTTCCATTTAAAGTTATGAACTTTATTCCTATTCTCAATTGGTACTCCATTTTCATCCAAAAATCGCAACGCAACACGTAATCCTGATTCATTGAGTGTATATTCAAAGGCAGAAGCCCCGCCATTTTTAGCTGGTTCACCTTTTTCATTGAAAAAATGTTTGATCTGTTTATCGCCCTCATAAGTATAGGTAACTTTTGCAGCGCCAATCGACGAATAATCGAGCAACACGCCGTTCCGGTTGTATTCAACCGAAGCCAGCTGACCGTTTTCGTTGGTTGTAAACTTATAGTTATTAATTGTCGCAGCCTCTTCGGCGGTTAGCGAACGTATTCCTTTTTCAGTATCCCAGGGAGTTTCGCTGAATTGAATACTACGGAAATATTTCACATTACTATCGGCTTCGGTTTTGGCCGGTTTCTGATTACAAGCGCTGAATACCAATGCGATGATCGCGAATAAAATAAAATTATTGAACTTCATTTTTAAATGTATTTATGATTATTAATTTATTATTCAAATACGAATAGTAGGTTAATTAACAACAGTTTGGAAAGATTGTTTTATTACTGGCCCTTTTTTCGGATTAAAAGATCCGCTTTCTCAAACTCCACGTTTTCGATACTCCCCCGGTGTCATGCCCATCACTTTCCGGAAAACTCTGGAAAAATAAAACTGGTCGTCGAAACCCATTTCACGGGCTACGTCGGCAATCATCCATTTTGAATTATCCAATAACCGGCAGGCGCGCTGAATTTTCAACTGGATAAAATAATCGATGGGCGAATGGCCGGTACGATTTACAAAAAGCCGGGAAAAGTACGATGCCGACAAACCGGTTTCGGCAGCTATTTCTTCCAGTTTCAGTTTTTTTGTGAGTTGCTCAAGCATAAAGTTGATGCTTTGTGCAACCGGATCTTTTTCACCCGATTCTTTAATCAGCCGGAACTGACTTAAATGGGTAAACGAAGAAAGTAAATGCGGCAAACAGAGGTTGATATATTCCAAGGTTTCGATACTAAACCCGCGGTCGAGATTGCGGAATATTTCAGAAAACAGATCGACACGATAGCTGATTCTTGATGTTTTACCGCGCTCAATGGCCAATGGCTGACCGGCAAACCTGGAATAATTTCCTGATTTCAGTCCGGAAAAATGGATCCAGTAAATCGACCATGGGTTTTGTTCGTCAGAATGATAGGCATGAGACATTCCGGCAGGGATAATAAAAAATTGATCAGCAGAAATCATGTGAGTAGTTTCGTTCAGTCGGATTTCCCCTTGTCCCTCCACGCAATAAATCAGGATAAACTGAGTGCTTCCGGAAGGTCGTTCCCTGTAATGGTGGCGGGCCTGCGGATAATAGCCAATATCGGTGATGTATAAATCGGCAATTAACGGATTGTCCCTGACCAAAGCCAAAATGCGGTTAGGAATAACGAAACTGATTTGCCCCGGGAAACCGTCCTCTTTTTTCATGCTCTAAAGATAATATAATCCATAAATTCATCAAATCTTCCATTTTATAAAAGTAGAGTGTTTGGTATTTTTGTAAAAACTTAAATCTGAACTTGTGAGCAAATCAAACTTCAATCGACAATTTATTTTAGGCATCACCTTGGTTTCGGCCATGGGCGGATTACTTTTCGGTTACGACTGGGTGGTTATCGGCGGTGCCAAGCCTTTCTACGAACGTTTTTTCGA
>CAMDGL010000392.1 GCA_945897845.1 Chitinophaga pinensis
ATCTGAGGCAAACTACCTGTTCCAAAAGAGGAAAGTACAGTGGCGACTGCAAATATTACTGCCAGCCATTTCATGTTAAGCCTGTTCTTCATGTAATACATCGGGCCTCCGGAAACAGTTCCATCAGCAGCTATTTCGCGGTATTTATGCGACAAGGTAACTTCCACAAATTTGGTAGTCATCCCGATTACGGCAGTCATCAGCATCCAGAACAAAGCAGCCGGACCTCCCAAATGAATGGCCAACGCCACACCGGCAATATTTCCGGTTCCGACTGTACCCGACAGAGCAGTGGCCAATGCCTGAAAATGGGAAGTGTCGCCAACATCTCCTTTTCTGTCAAATTTTCCGTTAACAATTCGCAATGAATGCCTGAGGTACCTGAACTGAGGAAATTTCAGGTAAATAGTGAAGAACAATCCGGTTCCAAGAAGAAGATATACAAACCACTGTGAACTACCCATGTAACCATCAATCAGCAACAAAAAATCATTTAATTTATGCATATCCCTGTTTTAGAATGGATCAATTTGTGCTAAAAATAATAATATCTTTTTAACTTGAAATATATGCCCTGTTTACAAACCATGTTAACGGAAGATTAAAAGGCTACTTATTCCGGATTCAAAAGTTACTGAATTGTTAAAGCCTCAAATTTGATTGGCATTCGTTTTCTAAATTCCCTTTTTTATCTAAATTTGTTAATCAAATAAAAAAAGAAAGCTATGCTACCAAAATTTTTGCTTGCCGACAATTCTCAGGAAAAACCTGACTATATTTATGTTGTTCACAATGAAAATCCCAGATTTATCGTGGGAAGTGACATTGAAGACTTTTCTGTCAATCAGGAAATCTACTGGATTGATACTGAACCAAAAGACAAGGAATTGATTGAACAATTACTTGGTGAAGCCGAAGAGTTTCTTGAAGCTGAGTTAGAAAATCAGGACAGTTATTTTGAAGACGGGGAGGACGACTAATCATGGCACCACAAAAAAGATTGACCAGATCGAAAGACAAAATGATTGCCGGTGTTTTAGCCGGAATAGGTAACTATTTTGACATTGATCCAACACTCGTGCGCATTGGATACGTTGTTCTGTCAATTGCAAGTGTTGGCTTCCCGGGGCTAATTGCCTACCTGATTATGTGGGCAATTATTCCGGAGGACAAAACCTTTTAATTTTGAGTGGCTTGCTTCAAGCTTAACTGAATTCGTTTTCTCTGCAAATCGAGTTCAATTACTTTAACATGTACATGCTGGTGCAATTTTACTATTTCGGCCGGATCGCTAATGAAGCGGTCGGCCATCTGCGACACGTGCACCAGCCCGTCCTGTTTCACCCCGACATCAACAAAAGCGCCGAATTTAGTAATATTGGTCACGATTCCCGGAAGAACCATTCCCACCCTAATATCTTCCACTTTTAAAATATTTGGTGCAAATTCGAATACTTTGATACCTTTTCGCGGATCGAGTCCAGGTTTTGCCAACTCGCGTTTGATATCTTCCAGGGTAGGCAAACCGGTTTTATCTGTCACGTAATTGGTTAAAACTATTTGTTTCTGAAGTTCTTCTCCTGAAATCAGTTCCTGAACAGTGCACTTCAGATCTTTCGCCATTTTTTCGACCACATGGTATGATTCAGGATGTACAGCAGTTTTATCGAGTGGATTTACAGCTTCCGGAATCCGCAAAAATCCGGCAGATTGTTCGTAGGCTTTTGCCCCCATTCGCGGAACTTTCTGTAAATCGGAACGTGACCCAAAAGGGCCGTTTTCTTTCCGGAAGTCCACTATGTTCTGAGCCAATTGCGGGCCTAGTCCTGAAATATAAGTAAGCAAATGCTGTGAAGCTGTATTTACATTTACACCAACAAGGTTCACACTCGATTCAACCACTTTATCCAGACTATTTTTTAGTTTCTTCTGATCAACATCGTGCTGGTATTGGCCAACACCAATCGATTTCGGATCAATTTTCACCAATTCGGCCAACGGATCCATCAACCGGCGGCCAATTGAAACTGCGCCACGAACAGTTACGTCGTATTGTGGAAATTCCTCCCGTGCAATTTTGGAGGCCGAATAGATTGAAGCGCCATCTTCCGAAACCACATAAACCTTGAGTTCGCGGTCGAAATGCAGCTTTTTAATGAATTGTTCTGTTTCACGGCTTGCGGTTCCGTTACCGATTGCAACAGCTTCAATTTGATAGGAACTGACAAGTGAAGACATTTTTCGTGCTGCCTGCTTCGTTTCTTCCTGTGGTTTGTGCGGATAAATGGTTTCGTTGTGCAACAAATTTCCCTGAGCATCGAGACAAACCACCTTGCATCCGCTTCGGTAACCCGGATCAATCGCCAGTACCCGCATTTGACCGAGTGGTGCGCCCAATAATAATTGACGCAGATTTTCAGCAAATACACGAATGGCTTCATCATCCGCTTTTTCCTTAGAAGAATTTGCAAATTCAGTTTCTATCGAAGGTTCGAGCAGTCTTTTGTAGGCATCACCAATCGCTAATTCCATCTGACCGGTGCAGGCATTGTTGCTGTGAATAAAAAATCGTTTCAAACGGACAACAGCTTCATCTCCTTCAGGAGAAACCGATACCCGCAAAAATCCTTCATTCTCGCCACGACGCATTGCCAATAAGCGGTGAGAAGGGCATTTTTTCAGTGGTTCTTTCCAGTCGAAATAATCATTGTATTTGGCAGCTTCCGATTCTTTTCCTTTGATCAGCTTGCTTGTAACAATTGCTTCTGAATCGAATGACCGACGAACTATTGATCTAGCCTTTTCGTTTTCGTTGATCCATTCTGCAATAATATCGCGTGCACCGGCCAATGCCTCCTCAGCCGATTCAACCGACTCGTTAATAAATGAATGGGCTCTGCGCTCAATGTCTGCTTCATTCTGTTTCATGATTATTTTGGCCAACGGTTCCAATCCCTTTTCGCGTGCAATTGATGCGCGGGTGCGACGTTTTGGTTTATATGGCAGGTAAATATCTTCCAATTCAGTCGGATCAAAACAATCCTCAATCCGTTTCTGCAAATCCGGAGCCAGTAAATCCTGTTCCTGAATGGTTTTCAAAATGGTTTCTTTGCGTTTCAGCAGTTCCTCCATCTTTTCCTTCGTATCCTTAACCGCTTCAATCTGAACTTCATCGAGACTTCCGGTCCTCTCTTTTCTGTATCTGGCAATAAATGGAACTGTTGCTCCTTCCAATAATAACTGAATAGTATTACTTACCTGTATCTCCTGAATAC
The DNA here is from genome assembly GCA_945897845.1 of Chitinophaga pinensis. Classification (GTDB taxonomy): domain Bacteria; phylum Bacteroidota; class Bacteroidia; order Bacteroidales; family Prolixibacteraceae; genus Aquipluma. The sequence goes on from CAMDGL010000392.1 coordinate 3,276, forward strand.
CAACTGATTGAGCAATAATTCTAACAATATTCTGATCCATAATTCAATATTAACTGAAGCCCGAAGGTAAGTTTTTTCACCAAAATACAACATTAAAATACCGGTTCAGTATAAACGAAAACAATTTATACTCAATATCGAAATGTGTGAATTATGTAATTTTTTAAGTAAATTTTGTAATATTTTCAGATTCATTATAAAATAAATTTGTGCAATATTATTCTTTGAGATTGTCAACGCAATAATCTGGTAAAAACAAATTAATTATAATGACAGTCAAACATTAATTACACATTAACATTTTTGTGTTAAAAAATAAAAAATAAAAAATTACAGACTGTTAAAAAACATATTCTTTAATTTTGCGTTAAATAAAGTGATGATATTTTGATCTATTCTTTTATTTATTTATTTGAATACCTTAACTTTACACAAAATTTATAAAAAAAATGAGCATATTCTATTCCTTGTTAGGTTTTTTAATAGGATTTGGCTTAGTATGTTTTACAATCCCAGCGCTCATACGTGTTTCCTTTGCCAAGCACCTATACGATACGCCAAATGAAAGAAAGGTTTCCAAAGTGGTTGTTCCTACGCTTGGCGGGGTATCTATATTTATTGGATTTATTATCAGCACTATTATCGCATCCGATGGATACAATTTTGGAGAATTGAAATACCTGATCGCCGCAGTCATCATCATGTTTTTTATTGGATTAAAAGATGACCTGATGGATATTTCGGCACAGAAAAAACTTTTTGCTCAAATAGCAACTGCGCTAATCCTGATAATTTTGGGCGATTTCAGGTTTACAAATCTTCATGGAGCATTCGGATTGC
>CAMDGL010000393.1 GCA_945897845.1 Chitinophaga pinensis
GGCGGTTGCCAAACTGGCATACAATCGGATAAAGACAACGCCGGACTGAAACTACCTGAAGGTTTTTCAGCACTCATTTACGCTGATGATATTGGCCATGCCCGGCACATTGACATTAATTCGAACGGCGATGTATATGTTTCGCTCAGCCGTGTTAAAAATGGAGGTGGTTTGGTTTGTCTGCGCGATGAAAATAGTGATGGCAAAGCTGATGTTGTTAAATATCATGGCATTTATGACGGAACAGGAATAAAGATTCACAATGGCTATGTTTATTTTGGCGCCGATACACTGATTGTTCGTTATGAATTGAAAGAAAATGAATTAGTTCCGGCTGAGAATCCTGAAATTATAGCAGGTGGTTTTACTGCTCAAAATCAACATGCCACAAAACCAATTACTTTCGATCAGGAAGGCAATATGTATGTAACCGTGGGTGCACCCTCAAATGCTTGTCAGGAACAGGATCGCACAAAGGGTTCACCGGGGATGGATCCTTGTCCGATACTCGAACTGCATGGAGGAATCTGGCGGTTTAAGGCAGATGTTATGAATCAGGATCAGGCCAAAGACGGCTACCGTTATGCAACAGGAATTAGGAATGCATTGGCAATTACCTGGAACAATGCTGAAAATAAATTGTATGCCATTCAGCATGGCAGAGACCAGCTCTCACAATTCTTTCCTGAATTGTACAGCGAGGAACAAAATTCGCAAATTCCTGCTGAAGAGTTTTTGCTGGTGGAAGACGGATCCGATTTTGGCTGGCCATATTGCTATTACGATCTGGCACAAAATAAAAAAGTGCTTGGTCCTGAATACGGTGGCGATGGATTTAAAACTGAAAGATGTTCGGCAACCGATGATCCAATCATGGCTTTTCCAGCCCATACCGCCCCAAATGATGTGCTTTTTTACACTGGTAGTATGTTTCCGGAGAAATATAAAAATGGCGCTTTTGTGGCATTTCATGGTTCATGGAATCGCGCACCAAAGCCACAGGAAGGATATTACGTGGTATTTGTTCCATTTAAAGGTTCAATTCCTTCAGGAGAATGGGAGGTTTTTGCCAGTGGTTTTGCGGGTGTCGAGGTGGTGAAAAGTCCAAGAGACGCACAGCACCGTCCATGTGGTTTGGCTCAGGCACCCGATGGTTCGCTGTTTGTTACCGATGATGTAAATGGCCGGATTTACCGGATTTTATATCAGCCGAAATAATTTGTATGCAAAATAATGGTATCTTGCCTTTCAAACCTAAATGTAATTTAATGAGACGAATACTTAATTCTATAATTTTCAGTGTCTTATTTGGCGGATTGATGATTTCATGCCAGAATAATACCGAAAAAAAGAAAGTGGAGCCTGTGAGCACTGAGCAGTTGGCAAAAGAAATTACTGAAAACATGCCAGCCCAAACAGCCGAAATAGTACATCCGGGCAAAGCTGTATATACAAAATATTGCCTCACCTGTCATCAGGCTGATGGATCGGGTGTGCCGGGAATGCACCCGCCATTGGGACCTGGAAGTTGGACAGGTAATGATCCCAAAGAGTTGGTAGCAATTATGATGAAAGGACTCAGTGGTAAAATTGAAGTAAACGGAGAAGTTTACAAGGGTTTTATGCCTTCACATGCCCAATTGACAGATGAGGAAATTGCCGATGTGTTAACGTACATTCGTATAAGTTTCGGAAATAGTTTTGATCCGGTTGATATAGCGTTGGTGAAAAAGGTTCGGAGCGGGAAGTAAACTTTAATATCCTGCTGCCTGTCCGTCTTTTCTCGATTCGGAAGCCCCGTAATAAACTTTGTTTTTATCGTCCCATTTGATTGCCTGATAACCACCGTAAATTCCGTTGATGTACTGAATCTGGTGGCCTTTGCCAAGTAAATTACGCACCGTTTCATATGGTAGTCCGCTTTCCAGATAAACGATTCCGCCATCGGTCATTATCTCACCGGTGGGTTCACTCGACCCTTCGTGACAAATTCTCGGCGCGTCGCCTGCTTCCTGAAGGTTCATTCCGAAATCAATCAGGTTGACCACCATCTGAACATGTCCCTGCGGCTGCATCGAACCTCCCATCAAACCAAAGCTGATAAAAGGCTTCCCGTCTTTGGTAATGAAAGCCGGAATAATGGTGTGGAAGGGTCGTTTGTGCGGTTCATATTTGTTCATGTGATTTTGGTCGATGATAAACATTTCGCCCCGGTCCTGCAAAACAAATCCAAGCTTTCCGGGTGTCATTCCAGAACCCATTCCGCGGTAGTTGCTTTGAATCAGCGAAACCATGTTGCCATCTTTATCTGCAGTTGTAAGGTAAATGGTATTTCCTGTTTCAAGGTTGCCAGCAGGAACACTTTTTGCCGATTTTTCCGAATTATATAGTTTTAAACGCTCTTTTGCATATTCCTTTGATATCAGTTTGCGAATCGGAATCTGATTAAAATCCGGATCTGAATAATATTTTGCACGGTCTTCAAAAGCCAGTTTCTTTGTTTCAATAAAAGCGTGGATGTATTCAGGACTGCCGTATCCCATGGAGGCAATATCGAATTTTTCAAGCATATTCAGTTGTTGAAGAACCGCAGTTCCCTGTCCGTTTGGAGGTAATTCCCAAACATCGTACCCGCGATAGTTGGTCGAAATTGGCTCCACCCATTCAGAATGGTGGTCGGCAAGGTCGCGCATACTTAAAAAGCCACCCTGTTCTTTCATGTAATCCGCAATTTTCTGCGCAATCTCGCCTTTGTAGAACGCATCGTGGCCTCCAGTTGCAATCTTTTCGAGTGTTTCAGCCAGATAAGGATTCCTGAAGATTTCGCCTTTTGCAGGAGCTTTTCCATCGGGCATAAAAATTTCTTTGAATCCCGGGTACTTTTGCAATTTTAACGAGTTTGAATTCCAGTAATAAGCAATCACCTCAGAAACCGGAAATCCTTCGCGGGCGTAGGTTATTGCCGGTCTCAGGATATCGGTGACCGGAAGTTTTCCGAACTTTTTGTGCAACTCGAACCATCCGTCAACACATCCGGGAACCGAAACCGGCAATGGCCCCAAGGCTGGAATTCTTGTGATTCCATTTTTTTTGAAATAGTCAAAACTCAGATCGTAAGGCGATCGTCCGCTGGCATTTAAACCACATAGTTTTTGTGTTTTGGCATCCCAAACGATGGCAAACAGATCGCCGCCGATTCCGTTTCCGGTAGGTTCAACCAATCCGAGCACTGCATTGGCTGCAATGGCCGCGTCAATCGCATTTCCTCCTGCTTTCAGAATGTCGAGGGCGACTTGTGTGGCAAGTGGCTGACTGGTGCAAGCCATGCCATATTGTGCAATTACTTCGGAACGGGTGGCAAAAGGCAGGCCTGTAACACGATCCTGTGCCGATAATGGATAAAGGACGATCAAAAGAAGTACAACCGAAAGAAAATTTTTCATAATAGGTTAAGTTAGCAAAGTGCATAAAGTTACACATTTCATTTATTAACAATCGCAAATAAAGCAGCAGATAATTTTTTCTGATATTCATTGCTGTTAATAAGTAATTGTAATATAAAGGTAAAAGGGTAGAATATAACCCTTCCTTTCGTTTAAATTTGATTTCTAAATTTAGACCAAAGAGCGCCATAAAACGAATAGAATATAATAACCCAAAGACCGTTTATTTATGGAAAACAGTGACTCAATTAAGCTTTTCGAGAGCAAAAAAGTGCGTATTCATTGGGATGAGTTACAGGAAAAATGGTATTTTTCTGTGATTGATGTGATAGAAATACTCACTGAAAGTCCACGAGCAAGAAAATATTGGAATGCATTAAAAACCAAATTGCAAACAGAAGGTAGTGAGTTGTCCCAGAAATTGGGACAACTGAAAATGAAGTCATCTGATGGTAAGTTTTATATGACTGATATTGCCGATACCCAGCAATTGTTGAGAATTATTCAATCCATACCTTCGCCAAAAGCAGAACCTTTCAAACAATGGCTTGCAAAGGTGGGGTATGAGCGCATGAAAGAAATTGCCGACCCTGAACAAAGTATTGAAAGGGCCCGGGAGAATTGGCAGAAGTTGGGTCGTAGCGATAAATGGATTCAACAACG
>CAMDGL010000394.1 GCA_945897845.1 Chitinophaga pinensis
TCGATGCCACCACCCCAAAAGGTACAGTCCTGTCCAAATTCTTTCTTTAAAAAATCGGGCGCCATATTCCATGAATTGGTCTGAACCGGATTAAATATCTCAATACCAGCCTCAATTAAATCAGGCATCAGCATTGATATGGAGCCACAAGAATGGATATAGGTGTGCATTTTACTATGTGATTTCACATAGTCGCACAGCATTTTATGTCGCGGTTTAAACAAGGTTTTGTAGGTATCCACATCCATAAACGGGCCTGAACTCATGCCCAAATCATCACCAAAACGGATAATATCGACAATATCACCCACAGCATTGCACACTTTTTCGAGTGTAGCCAGATGGCGAATCATCAATTGATCGAGCAGTTTCTCCACATTGTCAGGATCGCACATCAGGTCCATCAGGAAATTATCCATACGGCGAAGAAAAGTGCCCCATTCAAAAAGGTTGCAGCCGCAAACAACCAGCAAAGCTTTATCGGTACTGGCACGAAGTTTCAATGTATTTTCACGCAGTTTTTGCCAAAAGTCCGACTCTCCGGCATGGTCCCAGGGGCTGTGTGCATCGCGCGCCCACATGATCCGGCCCATTTCAGCATCCAGATTTTCATACGAATCAGGAAACCCATCTACATACGGAAAATAAGTTTGATCGAAGAAAGTTGCTCCGATTGGCATTCGCGAAAGCATCCGTTTGCCATCGCTGTCGTAAGTTTGATAAGACCCATCGGGCATTCGTGTTGGTTGAAATCCTTTCGGATAAAAAGCAGCTCCGCCATTGGCCATTGTTATCGGGCTCCAATCCGAAGGCTGATCGTTAAATGTGCGACCAATGTCCAGCACATCGACACCAAACATATCCAACACCGACATATCGGGCTGAGCCAATTGCTGAACTACATCGTAAATCTGAACCGGCAATTCGGGCCGGCCAATGTGTTTCACCAAATTGCCATAAGCAATTGCTGAAATTCCTGAACTTGGGGTAGCGCTTAAATCGATTGGAACACGGTCGGGTTCCTTGTGGCTAATTGCTGTTAAAATTCGTTCTCTTGAAGTCATATATTTATTTTTTTTATCCGCTAATGCCAATTAAAAACGATGCAGTAATAAGCACCGCCAATCCTAACCAGACAAATCCTTTGATTTTAAATTCAATCCCTTTCCACTCGCCACGAAAAAATCCCCAAACGGTAGCGCAAACAATGGTTAGCGACATCAGGATTCCCCAGGCTACAAAAGAAAATTCGCCAAGCTTGCTGGTTCCCATTCCGTAGAAAATGTAGTTGATAAACCATAAAAAGCTGGCAAAGGCACACATCGTATAATTGGTAATTAATGTTTTTGATTCGCCTTTATAATAATCGCCCAACGAGTTGTTTTTGATGCCGAGGTAGATACACCAAATCAAGGTCGAAAGCAGCGACCCTGCAAAAAAGAGCACAAAAACAGGGCATTTGGCAAATAATTCGGGCGTGCCTGCTTTTATGGTTTCTTCGGCAATCATTTTCCCTTGCTCAAAACCAAGCGACATCGACGAGCCGGTAACGCCAACAAACAAAGCGGCTAAAAGTCCTTTGCGCAAATTGAAATCTGCATTGGCTTTCTGTCCTTTCAGCGTTTCGAGTTTTCGGCTTTTTAATATTCCGGCATAAGCAGTAATGCCAATACCAATGCACGAAATGACAAGTCCGGAAATGAGCAGAATGCCGCCGTTTCCTTCAAACATCTTACTCATTCGTCCATCGATCATTGGAGGCAATAGGGTTCCAATTACCATCATCAAGCCCAGCGAAATACAGAAGCCCAGGGCTACACCCAGGTATCGTAACGACAATCCAAAGGTTAGGTTTGCCAATCCGTAAACAGCGCCTAGGATAAAAATAAGGAATAAGTTACCCGATGGGATTTTCTGATATATCTCAATGAAATGAGGCGCAACAATCAGGCAAATAAGCAATGGGATAATCAGATAGGCAAAAACACTAAAAGTTAGCCACGAATTTTCCCATTTCCATCGGGTAACTTTATCAAACGGGATACTGAAACTACCTGAAGAAAATGCTCCGGTAGCAATGATTAAAATTCCAAATAGAATACTTGCACTCATAAGTTTTAGGTTTTATTTCGTTGGCTGTTAGTCAGATTTTTGCATTCCAATTTACTAATTCGAATACTCTTACAAATTTAAACTATAACGCCAATATACATTTGAACATTTCAGGCAAATAATTGCACAATTGAGTGATTTTATCCAATAATCAATTTTACATTTTCAGACAACAATATCTTAAATATCTCATTTTAAAATATATGTCAGACAATTATTTGTCACATTCTTTAACCTTCAGAAACCCCTGCATTGTATTATTAAGCTCTATCTTTCGGGAACGTTTCCGTGGATTTAAACCCACTTAAAGTATGTTTCTAAATATTATAATTGATGATCCTTAACTTATTTCTGAAAAACTGATTAAAATTGTACACAGATTCAATTTTTAAGTCTAAAAAACGATGTATTCAGAAATTATCGGAGAATCTTTTACCTTTCACCTTCGGAATGCTGCTTTTTTGCAATTTTCAGGAGACAGTGATTATTTGGATATTATCAGTCCTTTTTCAAGACTATATCTGGTAACTGAAGGAAACGGGCATTTGATTTTAGGGCATGATAAAATTAACATGGAAGCCGGAAATCTTTACCTGATTCCAAGTTTTACTCCATGTACTTATCATTTTTCTGAAGGATTGGGCCATTATTATATTCATTTTAGTATCGATGCGCCGAACGGACTAAGTCCGTTCAATATGTATTCATATACCAATAAAACCTTGGCTACAGAACTCGACAAAAACCTTTTTAATCGTTTGGTAGATATCAATCCTGACTTACAACTTCCTCATCATCATCCAAATGTATATCAAACAAAATTGTGGCTGAATAAAAAGGTAGTTTACACATCAGCCAGTCATTATCTTGAAACGAATGGAATCATAAAGCAGTTGTTTTCCCGTTTTCTTGAACCATGTCGAAGCCAGGTTATGACAAGTATATTGAAATACAACATTCAGCCTATCCTGCTCCACATCCAGAATAATCTGGGACGCGACATTTGCGTTAATGAGCTTGCTGATATGGCCTGCTTCTCGAAAGACCATTTTTCGAGGGTATTTAAATCAATTACCGGAATGGCTCCCTGCGATTACATTATTCGAAAACGGATTGAAAGAGCTCAATTTCTGCTCCTTACAACCGAAATGGGACAAAAGGAAATCATCGATGAAACCGGATTTCGGAGCGCTTCCTACTTTTCGCGTATCTTTAAAAAAATCACCTCCTACACTCCTGAAGGATACCGAAAACAAAGAGGGTAAAACCTATTTGCCAATCAACCAATCTTTAAATAAAGCAACCTTCTCGCGGCTGATCACAATCTTTTCGGGAGTTTTCAGTTTCAGGTGAACGATTAGCCGATTGTTGAAATATAGTTCGGCATTGGCCACAAATTTTTTCTGGATGATAAACTGTCGGTTGGCTCGGAAAAACAATTCATCGGGCAACCGTTTTTCGATTTCTTCCAGTTTTTCATTGAGGACAAATTCGCGCTGTTCGGTCACTGCACAAACCACCTGATTGCTGGTATAAAAATAGGCCACCGACTCAGCCTGAAAAGGGATTATCTGATCTTTGATATACGAAATAAAAGTAGGATTGACTTTAACAGGTTGCTTAAACTGATAAATCAATTGCTGCAATTGCAAAAGCTGATCATTCGAGTAACTGGGCTTGGTTTGTTTAAACTTATTCAATGCCTTTTCAAGCTCTTCTTTCTGAATTGGTTTCAGCAAATAATCCACTCCATTCAGTTTGAAGGCCCTGAGTGCATATTCGTTGTATGCCGTTGTAAAAATGATGGGCAAGTGGGTGTTCAACGTTTCAAAAATCTCAAACGACAGTCCGTCAGACAACTGTATGTCTGAAAATATCAAATCGATAGCCGCATTGCTATTTTGCTGAAACCAGTTTCTGGCATCGAAAACCGATTCCAATTCAGCCAAAACAATTGTTTCAGGAGCAATTTCCAGAATAATCTTTTT
>CAMDGL010000395.1 GCA_945897845.1 Chitinophaga pinensis
CAGGAAAGCGGTTTCGACGTCGTGCCCAAACGAGATATGATCGTGGTACCAGTTCTTTTTCCTGACATCCTCAGCTGAATCGCGGTACGAAACCGGTGACAAATCCTGGTTCAGGAACAATTGCAGATAACCTTTCGGTTGGGTAATCCGGTCGCGAACCAGCGCCAGCATCATCAGCAAACGCTCTTTCACGAGCGAATCAGGCCAAACGCGGTACAATTCGGTGAATGCTTCGAGCAAATGGATGGAACCATTCTGATCTTTCGGTGGAACTCCCTGAAGCCCATTCTTTAATGCTGTTCCGTCGGCTTCCAGAAACTGAAAATAACCGCCAAATTCAGGATCGTAACTGTGTTTTTCCAGCCAGTGAAACGCTTTTTTCGCCAATGAAAGCGCAGTGGTATCATTGGTTTGACGAACGTATGCAGCCAATCCGTAAATGGCAAATGCATTACCATAAGCCTCTTTGATGATCCGGTCAGCTTTCCCCGATTTCAATACATTTCCCTGCTGATCAACCAAGTTGAAAAACCCACCGAGTTTTGAATCCCACATTTTATCTTTCAGGAATTGAACGCCGTGGCTGGCCATCTTCAGGAAATATTCTTTTCTTTCAGGATAAAACTCAGCGACCGTCGAGCAGGTCCAAACATGGCGCGATTGGGTGACAATCATTTTATTCTGCGGACCTTTCAGCTCCCATTTGTAATCGAAATCGCTCAGAAATCCGCCGTAAACACTGTCCATAGTTAGCGGATACCAAACATCCAGAATTCCTTTGTTCAGGGCATCTGATAATTCGTCGAAAATTTTCTGATCAGAAGGTTGGCTAACTTTTTCAGGAGAAGAGCAGGATCCAAGGTAAAGAAGAATTGCGATAAAAGTTGACAAGATTGTTGGTTTCATAAATTCGGTTGGTTGGTTTAGAAATCGAGGCGGTAGAGAACTGTTGTACTCAACAAATTATTGAACTGGTTGCTTTTCCAATACCAGAGTGCATCTCCTGATTGTTTGCGGATCGGCAAAAGGGAATAAGCTCCGCGCAAATCGACAAAAAGCCTTTGAGAAAGCTGGAACCGAAATCCTAAAAATCCCTGAAGATCCATTGGATTAAACGGATTTTGATCTTCTTCCGGAAATTTTCCGTAATCGTTGTATTCGACGCCGCTGATAAGATATCCGGGCGACAAACCAACCAGAAACGATATTTTCTCGCTGGTCCGAATCCCCAGATAAACAGGAAGATCGACATAATTTAACCGCATGATGTACTTGATTTGGCCTTCGACTGCCAGGGAATCGATGTTTCGGCTACCCTTTTGCATGAATTTGAGCTCCATGCCTGCAAAAACTCTACGGGAAAGGTTAACTTGTACATAACCTCCCAGCGCGATGCCCGGTTTACGGTAGCCCTTGTATAAATCGCCGTCAACCTGAGAAGCATTAAAACCACCAATCACACCACCTTCAAACTGCTGTGAAAAACCTAACAAACAGGTAATTGATAGCAATAAAAAAATAAGAAAAAGCTTTTTCATTTAAGGGATTTTAATGATTCTTTCAATATTTCAACTCCCTTTCCGGCTTTTTCCTGAATGTAAGTCACGTTGCGGATAAACACCGACGGACGTTCAGGATCAATCACGAATATGGGCGTACCTTTTTTTGCATAATTGACCAATCCTGCAGCCGGATAAACGTTGAGCGATGTACCAATTACCACCAGTATATCAGCCGATTCGACCAACGGAATGGCATCGTCCATTGCCGGAACAGCTTCTCCAAACCAAACGATGTGCGGACGAAGCTGGCTTCCTTTGGCGCACTTCTGACCAAATTTCAGTTCCCAGCCATCAATGTCGTAAATTAGCGATTCGTCCACCGAGCTTCTCGCTTTTTTCAGTTCGCCGTGTAAATGCAAAACCTTCGAACTGCCTGCCTGCTCGTGCAGATCGTCTATATTCTGGGTGATAATTTGAACATCAAAATCCTTTTCCAGATCGACCAATCCAAGGTGACCGGCATTGGGCATACACTCGTAAAGTTGTTTGCGCCGGTCATTGTAAAACTTCATCACCAGCACCGGATTTCGCGCCCAGGCTTCTGGCGTGGCCACCTCGGTCACATCATATTCTTCCCACAATCCGTCCATATCGCGGAATGTGCGAATGCCACTTTCCTGGCTCATTCCTGCTCCTGAAAGAATAACAAGTTTCTTTTTCATTGTAGTATTGTCTGTTTTTTTATTGCAGATCAATTTTTATTTCCCTGTCAGTCGCCCGTCTAAAACCGTCAATTTTCAGGCTTCCATCTTTGTAAATATCCACAATCATGTATGCATTGCTTTCAGGTCCATCGCCATCAACCACTGCATTTACAGAATAATAATGAATTCCGTTGATCAGATTGTACCTTTCCTCGTGGACATGCCCCTGAAAAACGCAAAGTACCCTACCCGACTGTTCCAGAATTTGTCGCACTTCACCGGAATTCTGCACCGCCTGTTTCACATTTTTCGAATCGTCGAGCATCTGGTGAACAAAAACAATGACCGGAAGTTTGTTTGATTGCAGATCATCTTTAAGCCAGTTTAACTGGCTGGCCGAAATAAAAGCATCCTCCCACGAGAAGTTTCCATGATCGTATTCTTTTCCTTCGGTGGTAAAATTTCCGTCCAAAACGACAAAATGAATTCCCTTCCGGGTAAACGAATAATAGCTCTTTGTTGCCGGAATGCCAGTATTTTCAACCCGTTCCAGAAATTGTTGCTTCGAAATCCCGTCCATGTCGTGGTTTCCCAGAACGTGGTAAGTCGGGCCATCAAACTTTTGGAAAGCAGACTCAATTGTGGTCAGGTATTTCAAGGTATTTGCTTCGTTCGGTACAATATCCTGATCCTTAAAATCACCCATTTCAATCGCAAAATCGAGCTTTTCCTGATTCATCCGGTCAATACATTCCTGAACTTTGCCAAGCGACTGGCGGTAAAAACGATTTCCGGCAGGTTCACGATCGGCATAATGAACATCCGACAACATGCCAAAACGAATCAAGGGTATGTTACCGCTTCCGGCAAATATGGTTGGAGAAACCAACATTCCGGCAACCGTGGTTCCGGCGATGCCAAGAAATTTTCGACGGGACAGCATCCAAGTAGTATTCATATCCAGGTAAAATTGGTTTTACCAAAGATAAGAATAATACCTCCTTCCAAATTCCTAATTTGAGAAATGTTATCTTTTAAACCGCAAGAACGACGACGAGCCTTCATCCGAAATATTTCATTAAATTTGCTGGAAAGTATAATATTTCATGACAGGACTAAACTACATACCTTTAATCGTTGAAAAACTCAAACATACAAAGCCGGAAAAGATAATCCTTTTTGGTTCCTATGCCTATGGCGCTCCAACGGATAGCAGTGACCTGGATATTTTAGTGGTTACCAGCGACAAAACAATTCCATCAAGTTTTGCTGAAAAAAGTAAAATCTACCTAAAAATATCGCAAGCTATTTCAGAAATTAAAAAAGAGTTTCCGGTTGATTTAATTGTACATACAAACGCGATGCATCAGAAATTCATTGAAAACAATAGCCTTTTTGCCCAGGAACTTCTCTTAAAAGGGAAAATACTTTATGAAAAAAACAACTAACGACTGGTTGCATAGTGCAGAAACTGATCTTCAACTTATTCAAGAGATCATCTCACGAGAAAACTTAACTCATTTGTCAGCTTTTCATGCACAACAAGCAATCGAAAAATCATTCAAAGCAATCATCGAAGAATTTGAATTAGGTTTCATAAAATCCCATTCTCTGGAGATGCTTTATAGTAAAGTCAAGGGCAAAATTTTAACCGAGATAAATTCTGATCTACTCATTCTTCTTGACCAACTGTATATTGATGCCAGATATCCCGGTGAATTGGGTTTGTTACCCGATGGCAAACCAACCGTCAAAGAAGCGGAAGAATTCTATTCTTTGGGGAGCCAAATATTTGAAGCAGCAAAATCAACTTGCAATTAAGATTAACGCAACGCTCTAAACACCAACAAATACATCCTTTTTCAACCCAATGAGCAATCAAATTAT
>CAMDGL010000396.1 GCA_945897845.1 Chitinophaga pinensis
GTTGATCCTGCCCGTGGCTCAGGACATGCCTGGGGTGCATCAATGAAAGCCGAAAAAGCGCATTTGCGCACCCGCATTCCGGCCACCGGAATGAATTACAAAGGCTACAACATTGCCGTTCACGAGTTCGGACACAATGTGGAACAAACTATTTCGCTGAACGACGTTCCGAATTACATGATCAACGGTGTTCCGAACACTGCCTTTACCGAAGCGCTGGCTTTTGTATTTCAGGAACGCGACTTGTTTTTACTGAACATGAAAGACACCAATCCGGAAAAGGAAACCCTGAAAACACTGGATATTTTCTGGTCGCTGTACGAAATTATGGGCGTTTCGGTGGTTGACATGAAAATGTGGCAATGGCTTTACGCCAACCCGAACGCCACGGCGGCTGAGTTGCGCGACGCAGTTCTGCAAATCACCAAAGACATCTGGAACACCTATTATGCGCCGGTTTTCGGTATGAAAGACCAGACCATTCTGGGTATCTATTCCCACATGATCAACTCGCCGATGTATCTTCCGAATTATGCTTTTGGGCACCTTATCCATTTCCAGCTGGAAGAACATTTCAAAACGCACGAGTTTGCACCTGAAGTGCTGCGCATTTATGCACTGGGCCAGTTAACGCCGAACGAATGGATGAAACAGGCTGTCGGAACGCCACTTTCGAATGAAGCCATTCTGAAAGCCGCGGAAGAAGCGGTTGCGAAGATGAAATAGGGTACGGGTGGCTTACCCTTCATAATAATCAGAAATGAGGAACGGGAAAAAAGCAAAAAGAAATTCCATGCAGAATCCCGAATCTTGTTTATTACTAACAGGCAAGTTTGTTTATTAGTAATAAATAAGATACCTTTGAATGAAAATAAATCTGTAATTATGATTAAGCTTTCTGATCTAAGTTCAGTTGTTGAAGATCAAAAGAATCGGCTATTTCTGGATAAGATTGACTTAACGCGAAATCTACTTGGTCAGTTACCAACAAATCTGGAAAACCACGCCTTAATTATATCAGGCATACGAAGGTGTGGAAAAAGTACACTTCTTCGACAGTTGATCAAACAGAATAAGGAAAAAGTGTTCTTTATCAATTTTGATACTCCAAAATTATTCGATTTTGAATTAATAGATTTTGAGTTACTTGACATCCTTATCAGCGAAAGCAATGCGACTTCTCTTTATTTTGATGAAATTCAGGTGATCAATGGATGGGAACTATACATCAGACAAAAACTCGATCAGAAATTTCGGATTACAATTACGGGTTCAAATGCATCATTGTTAAGTCAGGAATTAGGGACCAAATTAACGGGAAGACATATTAACAGAGAATTATTCCCATTTTCATTTTCTGAACTTTGTGCTTTTAAAGCGATTGAACCTGATGCAGAATCCTATCGAAATTATCTGATATCCGGAGGGTTCCCTGAATATTTGACTTTCAGTAACCCGGAGATTCTAAGCTCATTACTTGATGATATACTATTTCGTGATATTGCTGTAAGGTATGGTATCAGAGATGTTCGGTCGCTTAAACGCTTACTGATTTTTTTAATTTCCAACGCTGGTAATTTAGTTACTGCAAATAAATTAACACAAGTACTCGGCATCAAAAGTTCAGCAACGGTGTTGGATTACTTCTCATTTTTTGAACAGGCATACCTGATCAACCTGATGCCAAAGTTTTCCTGGTCTTATCGGGCTCAAATCGTTAATCCACGGAAAATATATATTATTGATAATGGATTGATCAGCGTAACATCCGCATCTTTTTCATCCGATCTCGGAAGAAAACTGGAAAACTCGGTTTATTGGGCCTTGCGTCAAATTCATAAAGAGCTGTTTTATTTTAACGAAAACGGATTTGAATGCGATTTTATAGTCTGCCGGAATAATCAGGCAATCCAACTCATTCAAGTCTGCAGCGATTTGAATACAGATAATCAAGCACGTGAGGAAAATGGGCTTTGGGCAGCAATGGAATTCTTTAAACTGGATAAAGGTACTATCCTAACTATAAACCAGACGGATATCATTTTAAAAAATGGAAAACGAATCGACGTTTTACCAGTTTATAACTATTTTACCTGATTTTAAGTCCCGTCAGGGATTTGATGTGGGTAGAAAGAATGATTGATGGTTTACGTTTTGTTCCATTCGCCCGCCTGACAAGCCAATGGCGGGCAGGGGACAATATGTAGGTTTTCAAATTTTCATTCTACCCATATTTTGTTGAACCTCTAAGAAGTACACTTATTTCGGGGGTTTGATTTTTACACAAAGCGAAATCTCCCTTCGACAAATCTCAGGGAGCACCTACGGATAAATTTCCGCGTAGCGCCCGCAGCCGCAGGCAAGGATAAAGTTCGGTTACCAATGATAAAATTTACAAAATAATCCGGTTAAAATCAATCGGAAGGGGGAGGCAGAATTAAAAAGATTGTTTCAGGTTGCCATCATTTTTCAGCAGTCTCATACGGTAAGCGTTCATGGCAGTCAGCCCCAGTTTTCTGATCAGGCGGGCGTTGACCACGAATCCGACAGGCGCACCGATGATGGGTATCAGTTGGGCCATCTTTGCCAGATCGATGTAGTCGCGGTATTCCTGCTGAAAATTGCGCCAGTCAAACCGATGGATATCTTCCGGAAGATCTTTGCTCTTTTGATCCCAGTCCAACATTTTGAGGTATATATTTCGCCTGTGTTCATGACTTGAAAATGCCAGTTCGAAAATGTGCAACAGATAAACCCTTTCCTTATAATCTTTCACATCAAAACCATACATGGAAGCAATGTCGAAGAGCAATTTCAGCTTAATACCAATTAAAATCGGAAAGTCTGCAAATCCCAGCAAGATGCCGCCTGCACCGGTTATTCCTCCTTCAAAGGCAGCAGTGGTCCGGTAGGTTTCTATTTTTTGCAGTACGGCCGATTCACATTCCTGAAACGATTCGCCCGACATAGATTTTGCAGCGGTATGGGTTGCACCGAATAAAACGCCCCGTATCATTTGTTTGATGGTGGTCGTAATTGCCTGATGTATTTTTTCAGGGATCCACCCGTTGATTTTAACCTGTACTTCTTTGGATAGCCAGTTTATGACAGAGGGCCGCTGAAGCATCTGCTTTTGCCAGTCCGTTAATTCTGAAAGTATTTGTTTCTGATAATTATCCATTGCAAACTGTTTACCGTATTGCCGCAAAGTTAATCAACCATCCATCAGTCTAACACTTTCCCATGAACAGGATTACTGAGCGGGTGACTTCTCTCCGGTAATGGACTGTTCTGAATCTTCAAATCATTGAATTAAAATAGTCACCTGCTCAGTTAGGGTAAGAATCGAAAATAATTATGCGGAAAACGATTTTGTGGGTAAGTACTTCAAAACAATTCCCGTAGGGAACTTTCATTTTATAGCCGCGGATTTTAATCCGTGGATGGAAAATATGATTCTAAGAGAAGAGTTCTGTAGGAACGAGCCATATTTTTAATCATCAAATCGATGAGATTTTAGCATGTAGATATGGGCCGATCCTACGGATCTTCTCCTTACCTGCCAGTCCTTCCGGATGGAAAAAATTCCATCCTTACAATATCGTACGAGCCAACGGCTCTAAAAATAACCCATATCAAACGCTACAGAGCCAATAATTTGGTTGAAGAGCAAGCATCACCCTACCGAAATACAGAGTTGTAACATGAACCGCATCAGGAAAAAAAACAGGATGCTTGTCCGATATCCTGTTTTTTTCCTTTCTTTATAAAACCAAAACCAACTGAATCAAAACGTTTTTCATCATGAAACGAACATGCCGCGGAGATAATTTTAAAGCTGGCGGCACAAAAAGAGAATGAAAATATAGTTCGAAGAGGAAACTTACTGGCGTGTGAGTTCCATGAGAACGTTTAATAATTAACAAATTAATACCGACATTTTCGAATGAAACTACCCGTACTTCTTTTAACCACCTTCGTGGCAATGCTGTTGAGTCCCGGCAACGAAATTTCGCAGTGGAGAGGCCCTGCCCGCGATGGCATTTATCCTGAAACGAATTTGTTGAAAA
>CAMDGL010000397.1 GCA_945897845.1 Chitinophaga pinensis
AATCGCTTTTGCCAACTGTTCCTTTAACTGAGGCGCTGCATGAACCACTGCGTTTTGGCAAATAAACCAGGTCGCAAGCATCAACAAAACAATAGAGTACTTCATGATTTATGATTAGTTTAAAAATGATTGCTTTTCTTCCAAGGGGGGAATGCAATTTACAGGAAATCGGGAAAATACTATTTCAATAATCGACCAATAACTTATAAATATATTCTAAACCTCCTGACTGTAATACTAATTATACAATTATAATAGTTCAATTGCGACTTCGTCTAATTGGACTGAATTCATGTAGCATTTGTATTAACCATTGTAATTAAATCTGGTCTTTGGACGGTGTAACAGGTCAAAAAACAAAATACTAATCCTCGATTTTGTATGCGAAATCATATACTCAATCGGGGATTAATGAACAGATAAAAACTAAACTATCAGACTTTTATTTTATCACACCTTTGTATTGAACTTCGCTCCAATCTTTGATGCCAATTACTTCTTTATACTGATTAAAAACCTGGTCTTCTTCAGGAGTATCGGCTGCTTTAAATACATACCAAACGGGTTTTGCGCCACCCGGGTCTGTTTCATCATCGGGGAAACGGCGCAGTCCAATGCGCAAACCGCCTTCACTGCGGTTATCGAACCAATTGTGCCACTGGAAACCGTCAATTCCATCCAATACTTTCATTTTCTTCCAGGTATAGGCAAAACCTGCTGCCTGCTCTTTCAGATGCTCTTCCGAGTAGGTTCTGGAATTGGTACCATTCTCCGAAAGCCAAAGCGTGCGTTTTGTCTTTCCCTGGTAAAGTACCTCCGGAAGTTTAATCCAGGCATTCAGCACTTCGAGATTGGCAAAGGTAATGAGCGGCGAGTTGAAGGTAAAATCGACCTTTTTATCGAGCCAGGTTTTAGGTTCCATCAACGATTCAGGATAAGGATGATGCGCCATGGCCCATTCAAAATCGCCTTCGGCTTTGGTGTACTGATTCAATATTTCCATCAGGTCTTTGGAAGGGTAAAACCTTGGGTGCGACGTCCACGCCCAGTAATGGGTCAAGGTAACAAACACTTCGCTGTGTGGATTGTACTTGCGGGCAATGGCATAGCACATACGCATCGATTTGATGTAAGTATCCATGAAAATCAAAGCGGTTTTTTCACCCATGTTGGTCCAAACCCAACCGGCATCCACCTCGTTGTGCATGATCCAATGGTTGCAGCGTCCGTATTTTTTATCTGCACGGCTGTATCTGCTGGCCAGAAAATCGAGCGCGGCGGCATAACAATCCACACTGGCCGGATTGGTCATGTTGGGCATGCTGTAAATGCCCGATGGATCCATATCGGGATGTTGCAACAACCGTCCGATTTCAGGATCGGGGCACGTTTCAGCCTTATCAACCAGTAGGATAGCCGCAGTAACAATTCCTTTCCGGGCGGTAACGCGAAAAGTTGAATCGAATTGAGCCACCTGTTTTTCGCCAAAATAATATGATTTCCCGTTGTAAACATGCTCCAATCTTCCGGGAGCCGGTTTGCTGAACATGAATTTCGAAAACCAGATATTGACCGTTGCGCTGGTAGCATCCAGTTCAACCAAATCTTCCATATGCCCCCGGTTCACGCTGAAACCACCAATGCCCTTCCTACCTTTGGCAACTTCTTTCTGATAGTTGTATTTTGCTTCTATTTCATCAGGATAGCGAGCGTGAGAAAGCAAGTTATAGCCTGTTGCGGTTTTTTCGGCCAACACCCATTTGGAAAGTCCCCTGTCATAGTTGATGCCATTTCTGTTGACAAAACGATCCAGTTTGTACTCAAACTTCTTTGATTTCAGCAAAACAGCGGTTTCAAAAACAGTTTCTTCGGTTACATCCTGATAGGGTGCCACTTCGCACAAATAAACCGGACCCTTTGCAGTTGTTTTGCCGTCCACCGAAATTTTCGATTCCTCCACTTCTACTTCAATAATTCCGGAAGTATAATTCGTTTCAAGGTAGGCTTTCAAACGTGCTTCCTTTTCAGCTTCCTTTTTCATTTTTAATTCACGATTGGCCGCAATTTCCTTTTCACGGGCAGTCATCGGGCGAAGCATCAGATTTCTGATTTGAATAGTCACATCCGGGCGGTTGCCAAAATCGAGCCGAAGCCAGTCCCCGGTTTTTCCCCACTCCTTTATCTCCCTGCTTACATCAATCGCGTAACCCACCCAACCTTCGGAAAGACCAATCCGGCGGACCAGCTTGGAATTTTCTTCCCCAATTACAGGCCCGAAATAAATCTGCAAATGATCCAGCCCTTTGGGACAGAAATACTCGAACGACAGGATTTTATCATCATTGCCAATATTCACCGTTAAAGGCTTAGTATTGATCCAGGGATCTTTTCCCTGAGTTTCCAGTTGCCAGGCTCCGTTGGATTGCCGCTCGGCTTTAAGCTGATTTACCTGATTGCCATCCAGTTCCAGAACAGAACCTACGGATTGAGCCTGAACATTCATTGACAATATCTCAAAAATGGCAAAGACTATCAAAAAATAATTTCGGAATGCATTACTAATTTGGTTCATAGACTTTTAGGTTGTTTATTTTTACTGGACAGTTTTTATTTCAAAACATCTACAGGTCTTATATATGGGGAATTGTTCCATTGATTCGGAGTGGCAGCCCGATCAAAATCAGTCTTTTGCCAAAACCGATCGTTGTATCTGGCCATCCATTCCTGTGTCTGTTTCCATAATTTTTCTTTTACTGAAGTCATTTTCGGATCGGCAAATAGGTTCTTTAACTGATAAGGATCATTTCTGCGGTCGAACAACACGTTGTGCAATGATGGTTCGGTTCCGTCTCTTTTGGCGGCAAACGTGTAATCACGGGTAATCACTCCCCGGTAACTGTTCGCTTCGTACAACCAAATGGGGACAGACTCAACCGCATTTTCATTGTGAGTCATAATGGCTTTCGACAGATTTTTCCCATGGCATTCCTTCGGCACATCCAGACCCATCAGGCCCAGAATGGAAGGCATCATATCCAACGCACTGAATAATAATCCGGTATTTGATTCCGGCTCAATTTTACCGGGCCACCTTACCATAAATGGAATGCGACAAGAATAATCATGGGGGTACTGTTTGGGAACAATGGCATCGTCGAACTCCAGCATATCACCATGGTCGGAAGTGAAAACCACGATGGTATTTTCCTCCAGTTTTAATTGTTTGAGTTTTTCCATCAATTGACCAAAAGCAATATCTACTCCGGTGGTCATAGCCATCTGTCCATGGTACATCCGGCGACGGTCGGGTGTATTTTCCACCCCAGGACGCATTTGGATACTGTCGCGATTGTACATCGCCATTAATTCATCCGGAGCATCGTAACGGTAATGCATCAAGCTGTCTTCGCCCTTGAACTTGCCCCAGTCGTGCGGCGGATGCCACGAAACAAACAGGGCAAAAGGTTTTTCCGCATCTTTCCGGCTGTCGAGGTACGCCAGGGCCTGATCGGTTTGCCCGTAAACTTCCCACTTATCGAAAAAGGATTTTTTCCCCTCTTCGTTCCAATAGAAACATTTTCCGGCCCGAAAATCAACATGGCAGTTGTTGGTTGCAAAAAGCTCGTCAAAACCATAACGCATTTCACCCTTGGGGATTGGTCGGTTGCGGTCGCCTCCCTGCAAGTGCCATTTTCCAACATACGCGGTACTGTAACCGGCAACGCGCAGCACTTCAGCAAACTTCTTTCCATGTCCCGGAACAAGCGGTTTATCGTTCACATACGCACCATTGTACAATGATTGCTGGCCACTCATCAACATTCCCCGAAAAGGAGTGCAAATGGGTGAGTTAGAAAAACAATGGGTAAAACGAACTCCTTGTTTTGAAAATTCATCGAGATGTGGAGTTTTGATTTGTTTATTTCCGTAGCAGCCAAGCATATCGAAGGTCTGCTGATCGGAGAAAATAAACACCAGATTAGGTTTCTCTGCCTTTTTTGTTGCCGAAGAGAACAAAAACAACCCTGAAAGGGCAATAACAATAGGTTTAGCGTTCATCTT
>CAMDGL010000398.1 GCA_945897845.1 Chitinophaga pinensis
TGGAACGCAAGCGTAAAGCGATGCTGGCGCAGATCGAACTGATCAAATTGGAATTTGAAAAAGATGAGGCCGAAGCGCTCAAAATTATCGAAACAGAACAGGCCAGAACCTTGCGTTTGGCCGCAGACCGGGAAGAAATGGGAAGAAACAGACAGGCTGATGCCCCGAATAAAGAATCAATTTTTATAGCCAATGCTAAAAAAGACACTGACATATAATCCTTCATCGTTTTAATGGGCCTCTATTATGAATGACCAGGACAAAACAAAAGAACAACTCATAAACGGGTTAAAGGAATTGCAGGAAGAGATTTCTTCTTTGAAAGTAAAATATGCCAACGATATCGCCGGTTGTTTGCACCTGAATGAGTCAATGCAAATTGAGATGGAAAACCTAGGGGTGATTTTTGAGTCTTCACCTGCAAGTATGATGGTATTAGACGAAAAAACAACTATCATTCGAGCCAACAAAGCGGCTATTATATTGACAGGGGGAAATGAAGCTTCAACCCTTCAAAATCGGCCGGGCAACGCTTTGGGTTGTGTTCACAGTTCGGATGATCCGCGTGGCTGTGGCTATTCGCAATCATGTCTGTTGTGTCCTGCCCGAAATGGTATTGAATATTTGCTTGAAAAGGGTGGCTCGATACAAGGAGCCGAAATATCACTGATACTTATTCGGAACGGAGAGCCACAAAATGTTTGGCTGGAAATGAGTGCCGAAAATATTCAGATAAACGGGCAAAGGCATTTGTGTGTTGTTATGAAAGATATTACCTCAAGAAAGCAGATGGAAGGACAGCTTATACTGAGCGAACAAAAATTCCGAACCTCTTTTGACCAATCGCCGGTAGGATCAGTTATTGTTGGACTGGATAAACATTTCATCAGGTGTAATTCAGCCTTTTGCAATTTTCTTGGGTACACTGAAAATGAGCTGATCGGCAAAACAATTTCTGATGTTACTTATCCTGAAGATTCAGAAATAGGAATGAAGGAAATGAAACAATTGGTTGCAAGAGAAATTTCGTCTTCAACAAATCAAAAACGTTATGTGCGAAAAGATGGGGAAATCGTTTGGGGTGAGATTACTATTTCCTTAATACGTGATGAAAATAATTCACCAATGTTTTTTTTGCCGATTATTCAGGATATCACTCAGCAAAAGCATGCAGCGGATGAACTGCATAAAAAAGATGCATTACTAAACATAACAGGCCAAACGGCAAAAGTTGGAGGTTGGGAATTCGATACAGAAACAATGAAACAGACCTGGACAGATGAGGTTTTTAAAATTCATGAACTAGAAAAAACATTTGATCCAAACGTTGGTAATGGAATTAATTTCTATGCACCTGAATCGAGGCCTGTTATTGAAAATGCAGTAGATCGTGCAATTCAGTTTGGTGAACCTTTCGATTTGAAATTGAAATTTATCACGAATAAAGGTAACCATCGATGGGTGCATTCAATAGGGAAAGCATATCAGGAGAATGGTAAAACGAAAAGGGTTGTTGGTTCAATTCAGGATATTACAGTTCACCAACAGGCCGAGGAAACAATCAAGCTTCAAAACGAAGAACTTATCAAAATGAATGCCTCCAAAGATAAATTCTTCTCCATCATCGCCCACGACCTTAAAAATCCTTTCAATTCTATTTTGGGCTTTAGCGAACATCTCATAGTACAGGTCAATGAAAAGAACTATGAACAAATTGCAGAATTTGCTGGCATCATACGGCAATCATCTATTCGAGCAATGGATTTGCTTATGAACCTAATTGAATGGGCTCTGGCGCAATCTGGCAGGATAGAATTCAAACCTGAATATTTTGAAATAAATACAATTATCAGCGAAGTAATCCTTTTAATGAAAGGTAACGCTGATCAAAAGGCCATCATCATAACAAATAAGCTTTCGTCTGACATCCAGGTTTATGCCGATAAAGCCATGCTTAGCACCGTACTGAGAAATTTGATTTCAAATGCTATAAAATTCACAAAGCCTGAAGGAAGGATTACGATATTAGCAGAGGAAAAACAAAACGAATTAACCGTTTCAATAAGTGACAATGGAGTTGGACTTTCAAAAGAAAGAATTGACAAATTATTCGAAATTACTGAAAAGTATTCAACTTCAGGTACACAAAATGAAAAAGGGACTGGATTGGGTTTGATTCTCTGCAAAGAGTTTATAGAAAAAAATAATGGAAAAATTTGGGTTGAGAGTGAAGTTGGAATCGGGACAACATTTTACTTTTCAATACCAATTAAACCCTGAGTATACGGATATGTAAATCAGTTAGAGTTTAACGAAGGAATTAGATTGTTTATACTCTATGACATTAAATAAAGCACATGGCTTGAATCTCAGCTAAGACGAAATAAAACCATATAAATAAACAAATGAACTCAAACACTAAAACATCGGAAAACAACGCTCAGAACAGGTTGTCCCAACAATCAATTGGCGATGAATGGGTCCTGAGATTGTATGTGGCCGGGCAAACGCCAAAATCAATCAACGCGTTCAAAAACCTGAAAGCAATTTGCGAAGACAAACTGAATGGCACTTATGAGATCGAGGTGATCGACCTGCTTGTTAATCCTCAACTTGCCGGCGACGATCAGATTTTTGCAGTTCCAACCCTGGTCAGGAAACTTCCCGTACCTGTGCGGAAAATAATTGGCGATCTTTCTGATACTGAACGCGTGCTGGTAGGTCTTGATTTATTTCAAAAGAGTATTTCAAACGAATTAATGAGCAGACAAAATGAAACAACCTGACATCAAAAAAGAATTGGCTAACCAGGCTTTCGAATTGGCGGCATCGGGCACAGAACAGAAATACCTCCTGCGATTATACATTGCCGGTTCAACCCCCCAATCAAACCGGGCAGTAGCCAACATAAAAGTAATATGCGAAGAACATTTAAAGGGGCTTTATGAGCTTGAAGTGATTGACCTCTATGAGAAACCGTATCTGGCAATTGGTGAACAGATTCTTGCTGCGCCAACACTCATCAAGCAGCTGCCGCTTCCCTTGCGCCGGATCATTGGTGATATGTCAGATGTCGATCGGGTACTTGTTGGACTCGATCTGCGCAGGGCAAATCAAAAATAAAAAAATTATGAGTATCCGTTTATGTACCAAAGTTATCCTTTGCCGTCAGATTCATCTGACGGACAGATTGGTGAACGCAGCTAATGGCTTTAGCCACAGCTCAGGGGGCTAAAGCCCAAATATCGCATCTTTTTTTTCCCGTTGACTGAAGTCAACGGCAAAGAATAACAGCTCAGTATTTGTCTGTTTCGGTAAACAACCGGATAATACAATACGACAATTAACAGATTTTAGCACCTATTACAATGGCAAATCAATCAGTATCTAAAGCAGAAAAACAACTCCGATCCGAAAACGGGGAACTGCTTCAGCGCTTAACCGAAGCAGAAGAAACACTTTATGCCATCCGTAATGGCGAAGTGGATGCAATTGTCGTTTCAGGCGCCGAAGGTACACGGATATTTTCGCTCACCTCAGCCGAAACGCCCTACCGTATTATGGTGGAAGAGATGCACGAAGGCGCTGCAACGCTCATGGCCGATACGACGATCATTTACTGTAACAGCCGGTTCGCCGAATTGGTAGCTCGTCCTGCCGAACAAATCATAGGAGCCAGCTTCAGTCAGTTTATTGGTGAAAATGAGAAACCCGCTTTCACGAGGTTGTTCAATGTCGGTATGGCCGAAAAAAGCAGCGGAGAGATTACGTTTTTAAGCCCTGAAAATGAAGTCCGTTATTTCAACCTATCGTTCAGCCCATTGCCTCCGGAAGTTACCGGTGATGTGTGCATGATCGTTTCTGACTTTACTGAACGGAAACAGGCCGAAGAATTGCGGATCAGCGAAGAAAAATATAAAGCCATTTTTGAGCAATCGGGTGTTGGAAAATCGATCACATCAGTTGCCGATGGCAAGATGAAAGTAAATAAGGCTTTCTGTGAGCTATTGGGTTATTCTGAAGCTGAATTGTCGGAGCTGAACTGGAAAACAAT
>CAMDGL010000399.1 GCA_945897845.1 Chitinophaga pinensis
TAAGAATGTGCTCTATTATCTACTTTGCACAAATTAGTTGAAATAGGTTTCGGAAAAAGAGTTGTCTTGACTATTGAATGATTGAATAGCTAAAGCAATACACCACTTTCACCCCTTTTTCAACCTTTTCCCGCCCCATCTGTTTTGAAGTGAAAAGCAAATACGATGACAAAATTTCTTTTCATTTTAATATTATCAGGAATGACACAGTTAACAAGTTCAGGACAAACCGAAACTGCAACCTTTGGTGGCGGATGTTTTTGGTGTACAGAAGCAATTTTTAAGAGTTTGAAAGGTGTTGAATCCGTTGAGTCAGGCTATTCAGGAGGAAAATTAAAGAACCCAACCTACAAGGAAATTTGCACAGGCGAAACGGGTCATGCAGAAGTAATTCAAATTACTTTCGATCCGGCAGTGATCAGTTTCCGCGAGCTGCTCGAAGTTTTCTGGGAAACACACGATCCGACAACGCTGAACCGACAGGGCGCCGATGTGGGAACTCAATACCGTTCGGTTGTTTTTTACCACTCGCCGCAACAAAAAGAACTGGCAGAAAAATACAAAGCAGAGCTGAACAAGGAGAATGTATTTGGTAAACCGGTTGTAACTGAAATTACTGCACTTGAAAAATTTTGGCCGGCAGAGAAATACCATCAGGATTATTACGAAAACAATTCGACACAAGGTTATTGTCAGTTTGTGATTGTGCCTAAGTTGCAGAAATTCAGGAAGGTGTTTAAAGATAAACTCAAATAGCATTTGTATGATTTACAAGATTTTACTTCTGTGCCTGATCGCGTCAGCTATAAGTCAGGAAGCTTTTTCGCAGCGTGAGTTTAAAATGCAGGAAGGCGACACTACTTATGTGATGAAAAGGTATGTTTTTATGTTGCTGAACGAGGGGCCGAAACGCGATCAGGATTCGGTTACCTCAGCCAAAATTCAGGAAGGACACATGAAGCACATCAACGAGATGGCTGCAACCGGCAAAATGGTTGTTGCCGGTCCTTTTGAAAAAGGTGGCAAGCATCGTGGAATCCTGATTTTTGATGTCGATTCGATTTCGCAGGCAATCCGCATGGAATCGACCGATCCGGCTGTTGTTTCGGGAAGGTTGGAAATGCAGGCCATTTACTGGTGGACAGCAAAAGGGAGCAAAATGCCGTAGATCGGAATTTTTGCTCCCCATTGAATTTTACCACCCAAATCCTGTAGAAATAATTTGATTGGCAATTATGCCGTTGCTTCATTGTTTCGCAGTTCCAATTTTTCAACCGGAACAATAAGGACCATTCCTAAATAAATCAGAATAAATGCCGGGTTGAAAAAGGTAACTACGGCAAATGCCAGCCTTAAAAATGTCGGATCCCATTCGGGGTTGATGTAGTTTGATATTCCACTTATTACACCAGCAACTAATTTTTCGTTTGAGCGAGTTAATCGTTTCATGACTTTAAGTTTTAATTGTTTCTGAATTTGTGTTTATCTTGTTTTCTGTTATTCTTTCAGCGCAAGTCCTTCCGGAGTCATTGTCCAGGTTTTTCCAGTCATTTCCTTGTTCCAGAGATTGTTCAGGTTTTCGAAATCGAATTGCATTTGGTCGAGGTCTTTGCCAAGATGTACCATTTTCCCTTTCGGAACTTTTACTGTAACCAGTACTTCCTGATTGCGCCATTTTGCCTGATTGTCAAGCGTAAAGAACTGATCGAGCACAAGCGTTGAATCCTTTGAATTTACTTCGTATTGAATTTGTTTCAGACTGTTTTGAATGGCTTCGTTATTTTTACCGCGGGCTTTTCGTTTGATGATAACCGAAAAATCGGAACCATCGGTAGCTTCCAGTTTAAGGTGTGGGCGACCTGCAAGAACCTGATTCCCGTTGACTGTGGCAACTAAGAAATCGTCCATGTCAATATTTTTTTCAATATCCATTTTGGCCGGCAGTGTTCCCGATTGCAAATACAATGTTTTGCACGACTGACATCCAATAGGCTTACCTGCTGTGGTAGTATCTTCGAGCATGAAGTTGTTGAACTGGCCTGCTGTAATCGCAATGGTTATAATTAGTGCCACCAGCCAAATTCCAAAGGCTCCCAATCCGATAAGTTTATTGTTCGTTTTATAGCGAAATACCAGTTTGGTGCCGACAAACAAAGTGGCCAGCAACGGGATGCCGATGATTAATACAATCAGAAGGATTGCAACACTGACCAATCCGGGACTGACAAAGAATCCAAGCAGGTTAGGTAAATCTACATCCGGCTGAAACATTCCTGAATTTGCATGAAACACAGATCCGCCAACTGCCAATGATACCAGAAAGGTAACCAGGCCAATGAATCCAAAAAATATTAGAAGGCCGCCCAGAAATATACCAAGCGCTCTTACCAATCGTTTTAAAACCTGAACCGAAGCCTGACCGGCTTTGCTGGCTGCTTCTTTCCCTTTTTTGAACGATTCAGACTGGTTGATTTTTGTGAAACTGTCTTTTACTTCTTTTACTTCTTCCTGAATTGTCTTCTGAATATTCGAGATCGTTGGTTCTTCACCTTTCATTTCAAGGCGTTGGGCGGTAGTGCGGGCTACAGGAACGACAATCCAGAATACCAGATATACGATGATTGAAATTCCGGCCCCCAGAAAAACAAGCAGTACGAAAAGGATGCGGATAAATACGGGATCGATGTTAAAATAGGCGCCCATTCCGGAGCCAACTCCACCCAATACACGGTTTTCCGGATCACGGTACAATCGTTTCCTGATTTTTTCACCTTTCAATTCTGTAGTAGTATCTCCGGCACTTCCCGATTGTTCCGGGTCCATAAAGTCTTCGGGTTTTCCCATTCTATCGGTTACTTCTTCAACCCATTCCATTGTTACAGCTTCCTGGGTTTCAGTTATTTTATCCTGAAGCAATTCGGCGATGCGCGATTCAATGTCCTGCAGAATTTCCTGACCGCCAGTTTGGTTGCCGAAATACTGGTTAAGCCGTTGCAAGTAATCCTGAAGTTTTTCGAAAGCATCTTCTTCGATGTGAAATACACTGCCGCTAATGTTTATTGTGAATGTCTTTTTCATGTGCTTATATTTTGTTTTTTAATTGTCACATGGAACTCGCCAATAATCATTCTCCTTTGTGAGAATTAAATCTCATGGCTCGTTTCATGGTTTCTGTTCTTTAAAATGGGTTTTATAAATTATTTGCGGCCTGTGATTTGAAATACTGCATCGACCAGCTCATTCCATGCCTTTCCGAGTTCATTCAGAAATAATTTGCCGGTTTCAGTTAATTCGTAGTATTTGCGTGGTGGTCCCTGAATTGATTCTTCCCATCGGTAACCCAGGTATCCTTCATTTTTCAGGCGGGTAAGCATTGGGTAGAGGGTTCCTTCCACAACAATCAGCCTCGATTTTTCCATTTCCATGATAATGTCGCTTGAATATTGCGGCTTGTTTTCCAGCGTTAAGAGGATACAATATTCGAGTACTCCTTTTCGCATTTGTGCTTTTGTGTTGTCTGTTTTCATGGCTTTTCCTCCCTTGGCTTTTGTAGTTGTTTGTTTAGTTGTCAGGCTTAAAAATTCCAATAATTGTTGTCAGTCATCCATGCTTCCAGTTGCATCGGCTCATTTTGTGTGTTGAAGTTCTGGTTGTTCAGCATCCAGGTTTCAACTTCAAGCGTGGGTTCGCTACTGGTAAGCGTTTCAACCGAGTTGAAATATTCTTCAACGGCCATCCATGGTTCAATTTTCAAAGGTTTTTCCATTTCAACCGATACTTCAATCATTCCAGTGCTGAAATTGATGGCGTCTGTCATCCAGTTTTCTACCGTCAGTTCTTCTTCTGTTTCAATGGCGTTGAAATCAACATGAGAAGTGAATAGAGCTTCATCGGTCATCCATGCTTCAAGTTGAAGTGCATTTTCCTG
The DNA here is from genome assembly GCA_945897845.1 of Chitinophaga pinensis. GTDB lineage: Bacteria > Bacteroidota > Bacteroidia > Bacteroidales > Prolixibacteraceae > Aquipluma. Next base: position 3,929 of record CAMDGL010000399.1, read on the forward strand.
TTCAGCTTCGAAAGCAAAAGTTGCGGCTGAATGATTTAAACGAATTTCAATCTCTGCATCGATTGCTTCAAAAACTGCATCTGTTTTCTTTGTTTCAGAATTTTGATTGTTCATCATCAAAGC
>CAMDGL010000400.1 GCA_945897845.1 Chitinophaga pinensis
GGTGTATTTTCCATTTTTCGATTCGGTAGAAGGAACCGGGCGCGAAATGATTGAAAATCCGTTGAAACTTGAAAACGGACGCTATTATTTTGATCTGGAAGACCTGAAACAGAAAATCACACCCAATACGAAACTGCTTTTACTTTGCAGTCCGCAAAATCCGGGCGGAATGGCATGGACCGAAGAGGAACTTACTGATTTGGCTAATATTTGTCTCGAAAACAAAATACTGATTATCTCTGATGAAATACATTCTGATTTGATTTTCGACGGTCACAGGCACACTCCATTGGCTGGTATTTCTGATGAAATTGCCCAGAACTGTGTGGTTTGCATGGCGCCCAGCAAAACGTTCAACACGGCCGGATTGACGACCTCATTTCTGGTTATTCCGAACAAAAGGCATTTGGTTGCTTATGAACGGGTGATGCGTCTTCCGCATTTGCACATGGGAAACATCTTCGGCACTGCAGCGCTTGAAGCTGCTTATACCCATGGAGAGGAATGGCTTGCCCAATTATTAAAATACCTTCAGGAAAATTACGCGTTTCTGGAACAGTTTTTTAACGAAAACCTTCCTGAAGTAAAGGTCATGCGTCCCGAAGCTACTTACCTAATTTGGCTTGATTTTTCAGCATTTGGGCTGACGGATGAAACGATCAATCAAAAACTGATTGATGCGGGAGTTGGACTCAACCGGGGCGTTCAGTTCGGGAAACAGGGCAGTGGTTTTATGCGCATCAACATTGGTTGTCCGCGTTCGGTTTTGGAAGAAGCTTTGTTCAGGATACAAAAGGCTTTTCAGGAATAAGAAGTTCGTACAAATAAATAATTGCGTTGAGGCTACTCGTACCTCAACGCCTCTACCGGGTTTTTGGTGGCTGCTTTGTAACTTTGGGTAAAAACCGATACAACTGATATAATTATGGCTATCGCACCGGTTAGTATAAAAATCCACCAACTAACCGTTGTTTGATAGGCAAATCCCTCCAGCCACCGGTTCATTACGAACCATGCCAACGGGCACGCCAACAGAAATGCTGCAATTTCGAACCGTGCGAAATACGAGAAAACCAGGAACATGATTTCGGCTACTGTGGCTCCGTTCACTTTGCGTATGCCAATCTCTTTGGTTCGCTGCTGTGCAAAAAAACTGATCAATCCAAATAATCCCAACGAAGCCATGATAATAGCAAACAAGGTGAAGGCTGTCAGAATTTTACTCAGGCGCATCTCTTCATTGTATTGCTGATTAAAGTATTCGTCACTGAAAAAATAGTCCATCGGATCGTTTGGATAGTGTTTGTTCCATACTGTTTTAAGCTGAGCCAGTGCCAGACGGGCTTCACCGTTGATCCGGAAGGAATAGTATCCAAACTCAGACGGGTGCATATGGGTAAACAGGATGGGCTCTGAGGGTTTTTTTAATCCTTCATGATGGAAGTCGTTTACAACACCTTTGATGTTGAAAATACGGTTTCCCAGGCGAAGCTGGTTGTCAATTGCTTCATTGGGTGTTTTGAAATCCAGAAGTTTGGCTGTCGATTCACTGATGATCACGTCAGCCGAGTCCAAACGGAAAGGTTGTCCGAAATTTCTACCAGCCAATAACTTCAGCCCGTAGGTATCAATATATCCGTCATCAATTTGGCCTACAGGGACTTCCCGCTTCAGGACACTTTGCTGATCGGGGCGGGAAAGGTTACTGTTACGAAAGCGGACGGGTTGACCGGGTACATTCATACTGGCGGTTCCGCTTTGGATTCCGGCTAATTGAACAGCTTCATCGCGAAACATCAGAAAGTGTTCCCGGCGCAGCCGATCGCTGTGAGTCGAGGCAGCCCCATTGATGACCAGTACCTGATTGAGGTTGACTCCCAGTTCGGCTAGTTGCATAAAACGGATTTGTTTGGTTACCATTACCGAACAAATTACAAGAAAGATAGATGTGAAGATTTGTAAACCTACCAGCCATTGCGAACCACTGTTTTTCGACATTTTTCGCTGCTGCGAAAGAGCTGGATTCACTTTCAGCATAGGAATGGAACTGATGATGGATGTAATAAAAACTCCGGCGACAACCAGAAAGGAAATGAGTAAACCAATTGTAGCAAAATTGATTTCACCACTTTCGATAGGGACGCCGATCAGATTTCGAAATAATGGACGGCTAATGAAAAAGAGAAAGACTGACAATACGATGGCAGCTATATTTATCATGATACTTTCCATAAACGATATGCCGATAAGTGTGTTTTTTCCGGCTCCAAGTTTACGGAAAGTGGCAAATACATTCAATCTTTTGCGCGAAAGGGCCGTTGCAAGATTGATGTAATTTATCCAAACAACAGCCAGAATCAATGCGGCGACCAACATTAGCGCGTCGATGGTTTTTTCGCGGGTACTAACACCCAGTTCTCCATCGCGGCTGGTGCTGTAATGCAGCGTGGAAAGGGGTTGCAGGGTGAATTTCCCTTCGCGGTTTTGAGGCGCCAAATGCGTGAGATATTTTTTTGCAACAGTGGCAATCGATTTTTCAACCTGTTCGGGTGCAACTCCCTCTCTGATTTTGACATAAGTCCACCAGGCGGATCCTCTGAAATCACCCTGATCAGGCAATGCTCCCATCATTACCCAGGTACGTATCGGCATAAAATAATCAAAATGAATGTGTGAATTGGAAGGTAAATCCTTGAAAATTCCTGTGATTTCGTGTCGCATACCTTCATTCACCAGGAAAACTTTACCAATGGGATCTTCATTGCCAAATATTTCGTGTGCTTTCGATTCCGAAATCACACAAGTATTTGCCTGATTCAGTGAAGCTATCCCACGAATCATTTTAATACCAAACACTTCGATAAAATCACCTTCAACCCAAAGGTCAGGCTGGTCGCTGTAATAGTGATCCCCGTACCGTACCAGTACTTTTTCGATGTACCCGATTCCACTGTATTCAATTTCAGGCACTTCATCCTGCAACTTCCTGAAAAGCTGGCGGGGTGTTTTGGTGGAGTTAAGCACCTGCTCATTGTTTTGTGTGATGTCGTAATTCACCCGAAAGATACGTTCGTGAGATTCAAAAAACGTGTCATATCCTTTTTCGTACCCAATGTAAATTACAATGTGAAAGAAGAAGAGTAACCCCACTGCCAATCCGAAGATATTCAACAGTGAATGAAATTTGTTCTTTTTAAGATGTTGAAAAGTTGATTTTAAGTTCAGGTAGTTCATTATTTATTTTGTTTAATGATTATGCATACCTCAGCGCCTCCACCGGATTCCTTGTTGCCGCTTTCCAGCTTTGCCAACTTACGGTTAGCAGCGCAATTCCCAATGCCAATACTCCAGCCAAAGCAAAAATCCACCAGCTTAATTCGGTTTTATAGGCAAAGTTTTCAAGCCATCAATTTGAAATACTGGCAAATATAATCTTGCTTGCAACATCTTTCCTGATAATCCCATCTTCCAGCCGAATGATGCGTTTACCGTATTCGGCAAATTTTTCGTTGTGGGTCACCTGAATAATCGTCATTCCTTCATTGTTCAATTGCTGAAGTGTTTCCATAATCATTTCGCCTTGTGTTGACTGAAGATTCCCGGTAGGTTCGTCTGCCAGCAGAAGTTTTGGTTTGCCGATGATGGCGCGGGCAATGCCAACCAATTGCTGTTGCCCACCCGAAAGTTGCTGCGGAAACAGGTCTTTCTTGGCTACCATGTTGAAACGGTCGAGCAAATCGGCTACCATCGCCTGGCGGTCGCGACCTTTTACGCCTTTGTAGATGAGTGGAGTCTCGATATTTTCGTATACGGTCATATCTTCAATCAGGTGATAGGCCTGAAAAATGAAGCCCATAAAATTGCGGTGGTAATCCACTTTCACCTTTTCTTTCAGGTCGAGTACCGATTTGTCGTACAGCGAATATTCACCGGCTGACGGCGTATCCAGCAAGCCAATAATATTCAGCAAGGTCGATTTCCCAGAGCCGCTTGGGCCCATAATGCTAACGAACTCGCCTTCTTT
>CAMDGL010000401.1 GCA_945897845.1 Chitinophaga pinensis
ATCGAAGATGCTTATCCCGGCGATATCGTTGGTTTTCCAGATAACGGATCATTCATTATTGGCGATACCATTAGTGAAGGCGAGGAGATTCATTTCAAGGGTTTGCCAAGCTTTTCACCCGAATTATTTAAATTCGTGGAGAATGCCGATCCCATGAAAACCAAGCAGTTGAATAAGGGCGTCGATCAGTTGATGGACGAAGGTGTGGCCCAGTTATTTACCAGCCAGTTTAACGGACGAAAAATCATCGGAACAGTCGGTCAGCTTCAGTTCGAGGTAATTCAATATCGTTTGGAACACGAGTATAACGCCAAATGTCGTTTCGAGCCACTTTCCATGTACAAAGCGTGTTGGATTCAGAGTGACAACCCCAAAGCGCTGGTCGAATTCAAGAACCGCAAGCACCAGAAAATGGCTACCGACAAACGTGGCCGCGATGTGTTCATGGCCGATTCACAGTTTATTCTCGATATGGCTCAAGGTGAATTTAAAGACATTAAATTCCATTTCACTTCCGAATTTTAAGGCAAAATTCTATTGTGATGCTTTTTGTCGGCAATTATGGCTGATGGTCAGAAAAAAACTATTGACCATCAATCCAATTCTCGATTTTAATATTTTCCATTCGCTCTAATTCCTTTATATTTCGGGTTACAAGTATCATATCATTTACAATGGCCGTAGCGCCGATAAATAAGTCCAGATCGCTAATAATTGTACCTTTTTGTCTTAATCTGGACTTTTCTTTGCCATAAATTCTGATTGAGTCAAAAATCGGGATGATGGCTATCCTTTCAGCAAAGTTCTCAACAACTTTGATATTCTCATTCTTTTTCTGACTTTTTTCAGCCCCATAAATTAACTCAGCTAACGTAATTTCGGAAATAGCAAATCGTTGAAATCCTATCTTTTCTATCTTTTCCTTCAGATCAAACTGACCTTTGAAATAATGAATGCAAATATTGGTATCTAGTAAATAGTCCATTAGAATTCTTCTATTTCAGCTTTATTTACCCGATCTGAGCGAATTTGCTTTATTATCTCATCCGCACTTCTTTCGTCTTCCCAAGCACCAAAACAAGATGAAAAGTCGAATTTATCTATTGGCTTTTCTTCAATTGATTTCGTCAACTTAATGATCATATCCTTTTTTGTTTCGTTATCCCAGTTTTTCATAAACCTGAAATAATTCTTTGCAATTCTTTTTTCTGTTATTATGCTCATTGCTAAATTCTTTGAATCAAAAATACAAATATTATTGAATGATTCATTGGATTAATAAAGTCCTGATTTATTTTGACTTTCAACTCGATTGCAACAGGTTAAAATTCTTTCACCTTTAATCAGAAGTTGTTACTTTTACAAAAAATCGATAGCAAATGGACTTCTATCAGAGTGAACTGTTTACATATGGGCTTCTCCCGCTGCTAATTTTTCTTGCCCGCATATCCGATGTAACTATTGGTACTATTCGTATTGTAATGGTGGCCAAAGGACAGAAGATAATCGCACCGATTCTCGGCTTTTTCGAAGTCCTCATTTGGTTGCTGGCCATCAGCAAGATTATACAAAACCTCGACAACTGGATTTGTTATTTAGCCTATGGTGCCGGGTTCGCCACCGGAAACTACATTGGCATGATTATCGAAGAAAAGTTGGCTGTTGGTATTATTCAACTTCAGATTATAACACGTGTTGGCGCCCATAAACTCATCGAAAAATTAAAAGCCGATGGCTACGGAATTACCCATCAGGAAGCACACGGTGCTGTCGAAGAAGTTTCAATCATCTACTCCATTATTAAAAGAACCGAATTGCCCCATGTGGTTGACATTATCCGCACCTACAATCCCAATGCATTTTACTCCATTGCCGATGTCAAATTTGTCAACAAAGGTCTTTATACACAGGTAAACCCCATGCAGTATTGGCGAAAAGGGAAGTAAAGTATGACAATAAATTTGTGTTATCGGAATGGTTAGAAAAGCTAGGAAGAAATGAACACTGTTGAAAATTATCTGGCAACTAATCTCCAAAGCGGTAGCCAATGCCCGATTCGGTGATCAGGAGTGTTGGTTTTGATGGGTTGTCTTCTATTTTTTTTCTAAGCTGGGCAACAAAAACCCTCAGGTATTGGGTTTGTTCGAGGTAACCGTATCCCCACCCGAGTTTGACAGTTGTAAAACAAAAAACCTCTGAAACCCCTTTAAACATTGGGAAAAGTTTTTCAATTTCGAAAAGTGTAGTGAACAACTTTTGCCTCTGTGATTGATAATTGCACTGATTTCCATAGGTTTGGATAACGAAAATTTATCCGGTATGTATATCAGGGTGACTACCAACAGTAAAGGCACCGCTTACTATCACCTGGTGGAGTCTTATCGTGATCAGGGCAAGGTCAGGCAGCGTACGCTATTGTCGCTTGGCCGGGTCGAAGACGGGAAGTTGGAACAGCTGGCCGAGGCCATCAGTAAGCACACCGATAAGATTTCTGTTTTCAACATAGCCAAAGAAGTTGATGTGAAAGACACATACATTCTGGGGCCGCTCCTGGTTTTGGAGCGGATGATGGATGAATTGGGCCTATCGTCTTGCCTTTCGATGCTGCAACGCAAGCACAAAAAACTTCAGTTCGATTTAAAGAGGGTTATCTTCACTCAACTCTGCTCTCGTTTTGTAAAACCTGTTTCCAAACTATCGCTTTACGACAACTGGCTTGGCCGGATGTACCCTGGAATGGTCGAACACGAAACAGCCATCCAGCACATCTACCGTAGCCTTGACCTGTTGCACGACCACAAAGAGGAAATAGAGAAATACCTGTTTTCGTATGGGAAAAACCTTTTCGATATCAGCGTTGATGTGGTGTTGTACGACCTGACCACGCTACGGTTCGAAAGTACCCGGACAGATATGGGCGATCTTCGCCAGTTTGGGTACAGCAAGGAGATGCGTTCCGACTGTACGCAGGTTGTACTTGGGCTACTGACCGATACAGAAGGGATACCTTTGTGTTTTGAGGTGCATCCGGGAAATACCTTCGAAGGCAACACCCTGGATGGGATTGTTGACCGGATAAGCCAAAAACTGGTCATCCGCCGTTTCATTTTTGTGGCCGACCGGGGATTGTTCTCAATGGCCAACCTCGAACACATCAAAAAACGCAACGGCGAATTTATCGTCGGACTAAAAATGGGAACATTAAAACAACATATCCAGAAAGGGTTCTATGATTTGGAACGGTTCACCTGGATCAATCCGGATTTGGCCATATGCGAAACCACCCTGGATGAAGACCGTTGTATCATAACATGGTCAAGGACCCGTGCCGACCGGGACAGGAAGGCACGAGAGGAAGTATTGGGAAAGATCAACCTGACACTGGCTTCGCCCAAACCAATTTCAAAAAAGTTCATTACCAACCGGGCATATAAAAAATACCTTCTGGTCAGAAACGAGGCACAATGCACTTTAAACCAGAAGGCGATAATCGAAGATGCCAAGAAAGACGGGTTCTTTGGGATTATCACCAACGTGAAAGAAATGCCCGCCTCAGAGATCGTCTCAAATTACAAAGAACTTTGGCGGATCGAAGATGCCTTTGGCGAAATGAAAGGGATGCTGAAAAGCCGCCCGATGTTCCACTGGACAGACCATCGCATCATCGGCCATTTGATGCTGTGCTTCCTGTCGCATTTTTGTGAAGCGCACCTTACCAAACGGCTGCGCAAGTCTGGGCTATTGCAAAGCTCGAAGGCGGTGGATAACAAAATCATAAAAGAGCGACCATTAACCGCAAAACAGGCAATGGAAGAATTGAACCAGGTTATGGCTGTTCCTGTAAGGATCAGAACAGAAACAATATGGATCAGAACAGATATTCCGTCCAATGCTATCAAACTACTGAAAGCAATCGGGATGCCGATCCCACCCAAAATTATACCGCAAAATCATAAAATGTAGTGGCACAAACTCGTTGCATCGATCGTTTATCGCTAAATTA
>CAMDGL010000402.1 GCA_945897845.1 Chitinophaga pinensis
TTTCCATGAATCACTTTGCAGTTCAATATCTTGAGATTAAATTCAGTTTCGATTAATGATGCTTGCAGTGAAACAAATAGCTTGTCGTTAGTAGTAACTTTTTCAAATGGAGTTATAAATATTGGAGTAATGTTTTTCTTGTCCTTAAATTCAACTCCATCTAAAGTTATGCCAATATTTGCATTGGCAAATTTGAAATTCAATAAGATGCCTTCTTTGGGAGCATTATCACAATTAGGGTTGTAGATGATATTTGCATTCTTTGTAATAGTTCTTTCGAAATTTTCTTTTCCCTTTTGTTTTAGTTGATTGTAAAGTGATTGGTAGTCTGAAATAATTCCAGTTTGGTGTTTGCTTTTTTGATATGCTTTGTAGTGGCAAACAATAAAATCGTGTAGTATCTCATTATTTATCAGCATGATAAATCACTTTGAAACGTTACCGAATATTATTAAGAAAAGCATTTGGAGTGGTTTCTGTGTCGTATTATTCCACTTTATAGTTGGTTCAAAAACATTTACATTTTTTTCAACATCATCAGGATGCAGGGTGTCTTGGTACCTAATGCGACTGACCACTTTTTCCCTTCCTTTCTGAAAACTGGCAACTGCGACTGATCACTTTTTTGGCGGAACAGGATCATATCCGTGCGTTCCCCAAGGGTGGCATTTCGAAATTCGACGGGCGCCCAGCCAAAAGCCTTTGAATGGTCCGTGTATTTTAATGGCATCGATGGCATATTGCGAACAGGTAGGTTCGTGCCTGCACGACGCTGGTGTAAAAGGCGAAATGGCAAACTTGTAAAAATAGATGGGAAACATCAGCAACCAGCCAAGTATTTTGAATATGAATTTTACAATTTGTTGCATAATAACTTATATACCTTAACAGTTCCGAAAAGTCCGGGTGCGACTCTAAGTCGCGCTCGGACTAACAATTTTGTTCTGATTTAAAGATGCACTTCCGTTCATAATCTTTGCAGCCATCGACTGTACGGTTATTTTTATAACCATTTCAGAAAAATTATCACGTACAAGTTTGAACTCATCGTGCATCGGACAAGGATTGCTGCAGTTGCAATTTTCGAAACCAAAAGCACAGCTGCTGAAAAACTTCTCGCCATCGATCGCCTTTATGATTTCAAAAACAGCAAGTTCTTCTTCAGGATGTTCAAAATAAAAACCTCCGCCACGGCCTTTTCCCGCTTTTACTAAATTGTGGCGCGTCATGGTTTGCAGCACTTTTGCCGTAAAATGCTCTGGCGATCCAACTTCTGTGGCAATAGTGCGGTAACCAGGACGTTTACCCTGCTGGTTCATCATCCATATATAAACCATGGATCGTATCGCGTATTCAGCTGCTTTTGATAGCATAAAAGATTTTAAAAATTTTCGGTCAAAATTACGCATTAAAGAGTTCGCTTTCAAACTTGAAAGCTTTAATAATCAACATCTAAAAATTATTTTACTTTTTAGTGGATAAATAAGTCCACAAATATATGCTTTTCACATTTGAATTTTTACATTTGCAAAAGAATTAAGGACAAATTTATCCACTAAACACAAATTCTATGAGTACAAAAAAATTATGGATTGGTTTTACTGCCGTGATGGTCGTTTCATTTGCCGTATTGTTATTTTTTGGCCGTGAAATTTATCGCAAGGCTCCCCCAATTCCTGAAAGGGTTGTAACTACTTCAGGAAAAGTATTGTTCACCGCCCAGGATATAAAGGATGGCCAAAATGTCTGGCAATCAATTGGCGGACAGGAACTGGGGTCAATTTGGGGACATGGCGCATACCAAGCACCCGATTGGTCGGCCGATTGGCTTCACAAAGAAGCAATGGCCATGCTAAATCACTTTGCTTTTGTTGACGACAGTACTGAATTCGCGAAACTGGATTTGGAGAAACAGGCCGCATTGAAGGCCAGACTGCAAAGCGAAATTCGCGAAAACACCTACAATGTAAGCAATGGCGATTTGGTCATTTCTGACCACCGAGCCGAAGCAATTGCAGTTGTTCAGAAATTTTACACCGAACTGTTTACCAATGGTGCTGCCCAGCATGCGCTTCGCGAAGCTTATGGAATGCCAGCTAATACGGTAAAGGATGCAGACAGAATGGCCAAGATGGCTGGCTTTTTCTTTTGGACATCATGGGCAACGACCACCAACCGCGTTGATTCGGACATTACCTATACCAATAACTGGCCAGCCGAGGAGCTGGTGGGTAACCGACCAACAAGTGCGCTGGTTCTTTGGACAGGTTTCAGCGTGATTATTTTGCTGGCTGGAATTGGACTGCTGACCTGGTATTATATATCGAACCGTCATGAGGAATTATCTGATACCATCCCTGCCACGAATCCTGTAATTGGGTTGAAAATACTTCCTTCGATGAAGGCCACGCTTAAATATTTCTATGTGGTGATGCTCTTGTTCCTTGTTCAGATAGGAATGGGGATAATTACAGTCCATTACGGCGTGGAAGGAACAGCCTTTTACGGCCTTAATCTGGCTGATTTCCTGCCCTATTCATTGTCGCGGACATGGCACGTTCAGATGGGAATTTTCTGGATTGCGACCTCATGGCTGGCAACAGGGCTTTTCTTTGCCCCGGCTATTGGTGGAAAAGATCCTGAATTCCAGGTTTGGGGAGTGAACTTCCTGTTTATTGCACTTCTGGTAATTGTAGGCGGATCAATGGCCGGACAGTTCATGGCCATTATGCAGAAACTGGGTTATGTGACCAACTTCTGGTTTGGACATCAGGGATACGAATATGTTGACCTTGGCCGTTTCTGGCAGATTTTCCTATTGGTCGGGCTATTCTTGTGGTTATTCCTGATGACCCGTGCCATTATACCGGCTTTGAGAGGTCGTTCAGACAGCAAGCAATTATTAATATTATTCCTGATTTCGTGTATTGCCATCGCCGGCTTTTACGGCGCCGGAATGATGTGGGGTCAACATACAAACCTTGCCATTGCTGAATACTGGCGCTGGTGGGTGGTTCACCTCTGGGTCGAAGGTTTCTTCGAGGTGTTTGCCACGGTCATAATCGCCTATTTGTTTGTGCGAATGGAACTTATCAAAGTAAAATACGCCACCACTACAGTGTTGTTTTCAACCATTGTATTTCTATTTGGAGGAATTCTTGGAACCTTTCATCACCTGTATTTCTCCGGTACACCAACCTCCATTCTGGCACTTGGTTCAAGCTTCAGTGCGCTGGAAGTAGTTCCCCTGATACTCATCGGGTTTGAAGCATGGGGCAATCTGCAACTTAAGAGAGCGGCCAGTTGGGTAGAAGCCTATAGATGGCCGATCAATTTCTTTTTAGCGGTTGCCTTCTGGAACTTCCTGGGCGCCGGAATCTTTGGATTCGTGATAAATCCGCCTATCGCATTGTATTACATGCAGGGACTCAATACCACTCCGGTGCACGCACATACTGCATTGTTTGGCGTCTATGGAATGTTGGGAATTGGGTTAACCTTATTTGTGCTGCGTGAAATGAACCACAAAAATGAGTGGAACGATAAAGTCATTAAATTCTCGTTTTGGGCCATTAATATTGGCTTACTGCTTATGGTACTGCTCAGTGTTTTACCAATTGGTCTGGCTCAAACATGGGCAAGTGTGAAACATGGTTTGTGGTATGCCCGTTCGGCTGATTTTCTGCAGTTGCCCTGGATGGCCACCCTTCGCTGGATGCGCATAGTGGGTGATTCCATATTTGCTGCCGGGGTAGTGGCACTGATCTATTTTGTGATTGGGCTTCAAACCGGCTGGTCACATAAAAAGGATTAATCCGGAGTAAGAAAACAAAAGTTAATACCACAGATTACACTGATTTTCACAGATTAAAACAATAAAATGAGTTTTCAATCTGTGTCTATCTGAGTAATCTGTGGTAGAAACAATTTCTGCCTGTTAAGGCAGGTATGGCAGCTAACGAACCGAGGCAATAGCGTTGCTTTTTTGCCTTTCA
>CAMDGL010000403.1 GCA_945897845.1 Chitinophaga pinensis
CAGTCGTGTAAGCTGATAATTTATCGAAAGAAGATGTAAGTCTGAAATTTGAACAACTTTTATGTTTTCTGAGTTTTTCGTTGCAGAACCGATATAAAACTCATTTGTCTCGATGAAAGCCTTCTCAAGCCAAAATGCGTCCGCCAAAACAAAACCTGTTAAAACTAACAGTCCTGACTTTATGAGTTTTCGTCTTGTAATCGGCATTTTTTCTTAAAATTGGTGCTAAATAGTAAATAGCGGAAAGTTTATTGTACTTTCTTCCTTTTACCCTTTTCCTTAAAATACTCTAAATGCGAATCCGGCGCCTAAAATCAAGCCTCCTGGTTGTAATATGTTTAATGTCGATTCTGAAACACTGGAGAGGGCCGAACCATCGGTTACCCGCCATCTGTTTGATTGCAGCGGCAGGGCATACCCAAATTCGATGTAAAAAACATTCGCTTTTCCGATTTTCCAATTGCGGTCGATGGCCAGGTTGATGGTACTGGCCGACAGGTAATCGACCGTTATTTCTTTTGTTCCACCTGATTCAAGCTCATTATCCATTTTTAAGCCTTTAAAACCAGGTGAATAAGAATATCCCAAACAATAGGACCATCCACCGGTTTCTTTGAGATCGTACTTTATCCCGATGGAATTCTTAAATCCCCAGCCGCTAAGACCCACACCGCCGCGTATCGAAAATTTCTCCTGAACCTTTAGGGTTCCCGAAACACCCATAAATCCGGTAAAATTATCGAACCCGGTTCCAAGGCCCAGATAAAACCGGGGATATTCATCTGTTTGATTTTCGGTAATGTTTTGCGCATCCAACTTCAGGAATAAAAAAAAGCAAAGCGAAAACAGGATGATTTTTTTTAAACCGGTTGAATAGTTAAAATGACAGGATGGGATAAATTGGTGGATATTCATTTTTTCAGATTGGTTTTTAGGTTCTCCAAATGTATTCAATTCATTATTATAAACAATAAATTACTGTTGTTTTTTTATGATCATTTTTGCGTTTCTGTTTAAAAATTTTCTGAACTGTACGAATACCGCTGCGAAAGTGCTTATTTGAGTATCGAATGGTATTTTTTTTTGTTAAAGCTTTCCCAAAGTTTATTTTAAACTGAAAAAACTTTGGAAAAGCTCCTGTCGCATAAAAATAAAAGGGAACAACCCTTTCGGATGATTCCCTTTTAACTTACCCCCACCTCCGCAAGCGAATGTCGGGGGGTTTCTATAACGCTGTGATTCTCTATTCAAACGCTTTGGTTCTCTGAGTAATTAATTGTATCACAGAGAAACAAAGAAAAGGCACTGAGTTTCACAGAGAGAAATATTATTTTCATTTATTTCTTTCAAAGCTTTTGTGTGAGTGCTTCGCGAATCATTCGCCGGAGTTCCAGTTGCCGGTTCTGAACCTCTCCCCTCGCTGCCGGGCGATAGAATTCGGCATAGCGGCATTTGGCCAGGCTGTATTTCAAATCGTCAATATTCCCGCTGATATCAATTCCAAACTTCAGTGGCAAAGGACTATCGACCACCGAAATATGGTAATCGAAACTCATGTCAAGGTTATGCCTTCCTGCCACCACTCCTTTGTATTTATCCATCACAATCAGAAACGGATAGACATCAATTTCCTGCTTGAAAACCGTAAACTCGGCAGCCAGACTGTCCACCTTGTTGAATGTCGTTTTACTGAATTTCAAAGTTTTGGCAATCTCGCTGAACGTCTCCCCGTCCATCAATACCAGGTTCTGCCCACGAACAGACGCAGCTCCGCGAATGGTCGATTTCTTCGGGTTGTAAAGCGAATCCGTGTATGTTTCGGCGGCCATGTGGTACTCGCCTTTGCCGCTAAACGATCGGAGCATGGGCATAATCGAATCCACATCCGGAATTATTTTCAACAGTTCATCAATCTCCACATCCAGCATGTGAAAATCAAAACCCATAAAAAGGTGGTTTTTGCGCGGCGTGCGGTACATGGCCGTTAACTTCATTTTGGCGGCTGGAGTGGTAAACGCAAAATCGTCCAGCACCATCAGACCATCTTTCACCCGCAGTTTTCCTTTGATATCCCTGGCAGCATCCGTACCATAGATGGCCGAAGCAATGGCAACGTTTAGTTGCAAATCCATCCCTTTCGGAACCATGTAAGGCCCCGATGACGTTTCACTGGTTTGGGTCGTATCACCCAGTCCGCTGGTCAGTTGCATCAGTTGTACCAGATCGGTTTTGCCGCTCACAAAATCGAAATTGCCCCGCAGCAGCGAGTCTTTCCTGAAATATGAAATTACATTGCTTAACTTTCCTGAAAGGCTAAAATCCGACCGGTCAATTTTCAGCCTGCTCTCTTTTATATTGACTATTTCAGGACTAAAATCCATCTGTATGGAAGGAATTTCAAGCGGAGATTTAAGCGCAGCAAGGGAAATTATCCCCCGATCTACTTTCACAAATCCGCTGGCCTGCCATTGCAGAAAAATATCTTTTTGAGTTTGGTCGTTCAACAGATCCGCGTTCAGTTCAATTTTATCGATGCGGGCAGAATCGGCTCCCATCGCCATTTCCAGCTTTTCACCGGCATACTGAATCTTCATTTCCGGCTGAACCTTGTCACTCAGCCAATAAGCTTTCATTATCACGTTATTCATCCGGCCTTTTCCTGAACCCATTGAAGCAATGAGATCGCCGCTGTTGAAAGTAACATCCACTTCGGGTTCGATGATTTTACCTTTTCTCGGCCTCATTCCAAATTGCCCGACCGGTTTTTGCACGGCAAACTGAATGGTGTCCATGCTTGCCGAAACAGAATCGAGCCTGAACGTACAAGCCACCTCCGGAATGCGGGTACTATCCCTGAAATCGGAAGATTCAAAGGAAATCAGTCCGTTTTTCAGATAGGCTTTGGTTCCATTCCGCATTTCCGCAACGAGGCTCTTCGTTTTTACTTTTGCACTTATAAACCGCCTGTTTCCTGATGAAGCAGCAAGATTGGGCAATGCAAAATCAACTTTCGAATCATCTGTTTGCAGCGATATCGTATCGTAAACCATTTTAAAGTCGGACAAATTTACCGAACCTGCTATTTTCATTTTTTCCAGTTGCATCTTTTCAATCTGCGACATCGAAAAAAGCGAAGTCACCCGACCAGAAACGCGTCCATTTAAAACCGTTTTCATGTCGCCGGGAATCATTGAAGCGAATTCCGACAGATCAAAATCGCCTTCAGAAGTCAAATCACAAAAAATGTCAGTAAAAAAATGCGAGATTTTTCCGCTGGTCTTAATCGTTGATTTTGGTGTTTGGGCGCTGAAACGATCAATGTGCAAATAAGAAATGTCATCGTTGGTCAGATCGGAATAAAAGACAACTTCCCCATTCATCCGGCTCAACGGAACCGGGAACCCATCGTATTTCAGGGTTCCATCCTGAAAGACGATGTGCATGTCGAGCAGCGGCATCAGCGAATCGGAATAAGCACCCCTGATTTTTCCGTCAGACGACACGAAACCACTTGCAACAATGCCCTTCAGGTACGATTGATAAGACGGCGGCACGAGGGCAAGCATTTCCGGCACGGGCAGCAATTTACTCTGATAATTCATATCGGTAATAATCTGACCGGTAAGTGCATCGTTCTGAACCGTGCCATCGAACGCAAGGCCCATGTTATTGACCGACACTTCACTTTTACCGAATGCAATCAGCTGTTTAGATAAAATGACACGGGCAGGCGCCTTGATCGTTACCAGTGCATTCCTAAGGTAGTTCTCTCCCTCGTAAGTCAGCGACAGTATTCCCTTGCTCACGTTTATCTGTGTGTCGATTGTATCCGAAATCATCTTTCCTGAAAATCGGGCAGTCAGATCGCGAACTTCTGCCTGAAGTTTTAACGATTGATCGGTGTACGAAAGTTGGATGTTTTCCACTTCTACATTCTCAATGTTAATGAAGCGAAAGGCCATTTCTGAATCTTCCGGAGCAAC
>CAMDGL010000404.1 GCA_945897845.1 Chitinophaga pinensis
GTCACAAATGCATTTACAAATGCTTTTTTAATGTTTCCGGAGAGTTCGGCGTATTTTTTTGCATCCTCCTTGTTGCCGATGATGGCAGCTATTTTACTCAGTAATCCGGAAGAATAGGAATAATATGCCGTTGCAATCAGGTCTTTTTCAGTGGTTGCACCCGGATAATCAGAACGTGTAGTTGCGAATGCCAGCCAGTCGCCAAAATGATTGTCGCCAGTCCAAAGCAGATCCTCGCCAGCCCTGGTTTTCATGTATTCTACCCAGGCTTTCATACTTGGATACTGAACTTCCAGAATTCTGGCATCGCCATAAACCAGGTAATTCGTCCACGGAACGATGATGGAAGCATCTGCCCAGGCAGTTGAACCACCTCCACCTTTCAATACATCAGGAATTACATGTGGAATTACACCGTTTGGCAACTGATCGGCTGCAACGTCGCCCAACCATTTGGTATAAAACGGAGCCACATTAAAATTGAATGCCGCTGTCATGCTGAAGACCTGGGCATCGCCGGTCCAGCCCAAACGCTCATCGCGTTGCGGACAGTCGGTCGGAACATCCAGAAAATTGCCTTTTTGTCCCCATTGTATATTGTGCTGAAGCTGATTGATCAGAGGTTCGGAACAGGTGAACGTTCCGGTAGGATTCATGTCAGAATGAATTACAATTCCGGTGATCTGATCGAGTGACGGTTGAGAAGGTCCTTCTACTTGCACAAACCGGAAACCATGAAATGTAAAATGTGGTTCGTAGATTTCCTCGCCTTCGCCTTTCAGGATATAAACATCGGTACATTTTGCACTGCGAAGGTTGTCGGTGTAAAAGTTTCCTTCTTTGGTCAAAACTTCAGCAAATTTCAGGATTACCTGATCGCCTTTTTTGCCCTGAACTTTTAATCGCACCCAGCCAACCATGTTTTGACCCATGTCGAAAACAATTTCGCCTTTGGGTGTGGTTATAATTTTGATGGGTTTGATTTCTTCGATGGCTTTTACCACTGCGCCTTGCGGTGCAATCAGTATTTTCTTTGAGTGATCGAGAATGGATACTTTTTCCCAGCTGCTGTCATTAAATCCCGAATTCGCCCAGCCTGTCATTTCCTTGCGGGCATCGTAAGTTTCTCCATTGTAAATGTCGGAGAAAACAATTGGGCCGGTTGCAACTTTCCACGATTCGTCTGTGACGATGGTTTCGCTTGTACCGTCAGTGTAGTTAATCTGAAGTTGTGACAGAAGCGCCAGTTTGTCGCCGTAATAACTGTTTTGTCCGCCCCAGCCAATGTTTCCGCGGTACCAGCCATCGCCTAAAATTGCGCCAATCGAATTTTTCGGCTGAATCATCGAAGTTACATCGTAGGTTTGATACTGAATGCGGTTTTTATAGCTGGTCCAACCTGGGGTAAAAAGATCAGTACTCACTTTTTTCCCATTCAGGAACAACTGGTAAAGCCCCAGTGAAGTGACATAAACACGGGCCGATTTAACTTTCTTTCCGGTTGAAAAATCTTTCCTGAAATATTGAGAAGGTTTTGACCCCTTTTCTGCTGATTCTGATGGAATGGTAATCCACGAAGCTTTCCACGATGCTGGTTCCAGAATTCCCATTTCCCAATATGCCGGAGCGCTCCACGCAGTTACTTTGCCTTTGTTGTCCCAAACCCGAACCTGCCAGTAAACACGCTGCATCGATTTTAATGTAGGTCCTTCATAAGACACGTTCACCGATTTGTCAACGTTTACTTTTCCTGAAGACCAAAGTTGCCTGCCTTTTACGGTTTGGTCGGTAACCTTAATTTCGTAGGCAGTTTGAAGTACATTTTCTTCAGGAGAAAGAATTTGCCAGCTAAGGCGTGGCTTCTGAATGTCGATACCCATTGGGTTAACCTGATATTCGCAGACCAGCTCTTTCACTTCTGTTTTCGCGGCAGCAAACGAATTAAAATTGCTGACAACCATTAAAACGAAGAATGTTTTTGTCCATCCAATCATTTGTTTCATAGTAGTATAGTTTAGTTTAAATTGGTTTATTCCATGTAAAATACTTCTTCCAGGGGAATGGTAACCGGCGAATTGTCAGGATTGGTTTTCATGATGTCGGACATAAAAGCCCACCATTTCTGAACGATTTCGGTTTTTCCCAAATCCTGCGAACCTCCTTCGCCACTCACTTTCTGAAAGGCAAAAAGGATATTGGTTTCTTCATCCAGAAAAATGGAATATTCGCTCACTCCGGCATTCTTCAGGAGTTGATGCAATTCGGGCCAAAGTTCGTTGTGCCGTTTTATATATTCTGATTTTTGCCCTTCGTTGAGGTGCATTTTAAAAGCAAGTCGCATAACTGATAGATTACATTGAATTACCAATACCTACAAGGAATACCGAAAGGATGATTACCGAAATTCCGGCAATGATGGTTCCCTTCGTTTTTGCAGAAACACCTGTCCATTCTTTGCGGTAAATACCCCACATGTTGGCTGTCAGGATGATGGTTGACATGTGCAAAATCCATGAACTTGCACCGTTTCCCAATTTGCTTTCGCCCATTCCGTAGAAGAAAAACTGCATAAACCAGGTGGTTCCGGCAAGAGCAGAGAACATGATATTTCTTGCAATTGGAGTCGCTCTGTTGGTAAAGTCACCATAAGTTTTATTTTTCAGACTTAGAATCGTAGTCCAA
Organism: Chitinophaga pinensis; assembly: GCA_945897845.1. Lineage (GTDB taxonomy): Bacteria > Bacteroidota > Bacteroidia > Bacteroidales > Prolixibacteraceae > Aquipluma. Next base: position 2,683 of record CAMDGL010000404.1, read on the forward strand.
ATCAGATTGGTAGTTAAACCGCCCCACAAAATCACTACAAAAGTGACATTGTTCTGAAACAGAAATTCGCCTTCTCCGGGATTCACAGCTTTCCAAAGGCCATTGGCTACTTCGGCCATTGGCTTTCCGGCTTCAATACCAAAATTGAAAAACGAACTTAAAATTCCTGAAATTACTGCGATTATCAATCCTTTTACGAGACTAAACTCGGCCACGCTGGCTTTTTGTTGTTCTTTGGATAATTCATTTTCCTTCATCATCCCGGCTTTTCCTGAAATTGCGATGCCAATCAGGCAGACAACAACGCCAAGCAAAACCAACTTTCCTCCACCGGTGGCCATCATATCGGTAAACGAAATTTTGCCAACTGTTGGATTGATATTGTAATAAATTGATGGAACAATGGCTCCAAAAGCTGCACAAAATCCCAACACCACCGAGTTGCCGAGCGACATTCCCAGATAGCGGACACCCAGACCGTATGTCAGGCCGCCGATTCCCCAAAGCAAACCCATGATGAAAGTAATTGAAAGAATCTGGCTTGAACTCCCTGCAATGATATTTCCAAAATCAGGAATGGTAAGATAAGCAGCAAGTGGTGGTACAATGAGCCATGAAAATAGTCCTCCAATGATCCAGTAACTTTCCCATGCCCAGCCTTTCACTTTGTTGTAGGGCATGTAAAAACTTCCTGATGCAAATCCTCCGATCGAATGAAAAATAACGCCTAATAATGCATTCATAGTTTTGTTTAGTTAAGTTATATCTATTATGACTTTAATTTCTATTTTTGTAAATGTAAAGATAAATGAGTATTTACAGCTAATCAATGTGTAAAATGATTCTTATTTTGCACAAAATGACATAGTAGTCCCATCCGCAATCCTTTCCCTGCTTCGACAAGTTCAGCAACCAAAGGAAGGTAGCAGGGCAATGTAATATTGAAGGTTTATAATAGGTTACTTTATTTTAGATAAAAGCTAAATTTAACAAATACCGATTTTTTAAGCCCCCTCTTTCGGAGGGGGGTGGGGGAGGCTTATGAAGGCATCATATGCAAAATATATCAACGCAGGAACTCTTGACAAAGACTGGGGGCTTTTTCTAACTGTAGCCGGCTATGCACAAATACCGCCATCGCTGGTATATCCACCCCGTGAGCATCCGAGCGGCTACTTTTTTACCTGGGAAAAGGGTCGGGTACTTCAGGAATATCAAATCAATTATATTACCGAAGGTTCTGGATTATTTGAAACCACCAGCGGTCAGTTTCATGTTGTACC
>CAMDGL010000405.1 GCA_945897845.1 Chitinophaga pinensis
GACATCACTGAAGAAAAAAAATCAGACAGCGAATATAAAAAACTTCATCAGGCCATCATTCAGAGTCCAATTGCAGTTATTATTACCGATACCGAAGGATACATCGAATTCTTCAATCCCGCCTTTTGCAAAATTACCGGCTGGAACGACCAGGAAATACTTGGCAAAAAACCAAACATCCTGAAGTCGGGATTTCAACCGCCAAGCTTTTACGAAAAACTATGGAAAACCATCAGTGCAGGAAACGAATGGCAGGGAGAATTTAAAAACCGAAAAAAACCCGGCGAATATTACTGGGAATTGGCAAGTATTTCGCCCATCAGGAATAATTTTGGCAACATCACCCATTATGTAAAAATCGCAGAAAACATCACCTACCTCAAGAAAATTGAGCGTGACCTGAAAAAAGCAAAGCAGGATGCCGAAATCGCGAACAATTATAAAAATCATTTTTTGTCGAATATGAGCCACGAAATCAGGACTCCTATCAACACGATTATTGGCTTTAGCGAATTGATGAAAAATGAAGAATTACCAATACAAAAACGAAATAAATATTCAGAAATAATTGAAGAAAACAGTCAGGCATTGCTGCGGCTGATTGACGACATCATTGATGTTTCAAAAATAGAGGCCAACGAACTAAAAATCAAAAAGGAAGCCTGTTCGCTCGGTGATTTGTTCGCAGAGCTTGAAATGACTTATAACAATTACCTGAGGCGGAAACAAAAAAGAAACCTTGAACTCATTTTCCAACTTCCTGAAGAATCACATCACGATGTAATTTTTACTGATCCATACCGACTGAAGCAAATTTTAAACAACCTGTACCTGAATGCCCTGAAATACACCGAAACAGGAAACATCGAAATAGGATACAACATACTAAGCGACAACAAATTAAGATTTTTTGTTTCGGATACGGGAGAAGGAATCCCGGCTGAACGCCTTAAAAACATATTTAAACGCTTCAATTACTCTGAAGAAACAAGCCCTTCGGAAGCTGGTTCCGGACTTGGATTATCTATCTGTAAAGATCTAGCATTGCTGCTTGGCGGCAGTGTCAATGTAAAATCAGTTCCCGGTGAAGGAAGTGTATTCTATTTGACGCTACCATACGATAAAATCAAGATTCCGATGGTCAGGTCAGCAGTAAAATCGCAAACTCAGCGGAAATACAATTTCAGCAATTACACCATCATGATTGCTGAAGATACCCCATACAATTTTGAATACCTGAATAGCATACTCGAAAAAACCGGGGCCAATGTTGTTTGGGCAAAAGACGGGATTGATGTTTTAAATATATTCAACGCCACAAAAATTGACCTGATCCTGATGGACATTCAATTGCCCGAAATAAGTGGATACGAAGCAACCTCACAAATCAGGTTGAAAGATATGGCAATTCCAATCATCGCCCAAACAGCTTATGCGATGGCCGACGACAAACAGAAATGTTTTGATTCGGGATGCAACGATGTGCTTGTAAAACCCATCCGGATGGATGATGTATTGACCACAGTTGCCAAATACCTGAATAAATAATCCTTAATATTGGGTGCAGATTCATTTTATTAAAATTCGCTGATTAAATTTGAGGCTTACAAAAGAAATGGAATATGCACCTCGACCGGTTTCCCTCCAGATTATTGGAAAATGCAGTGAACGAATTTGCCAAACTTCCGGGTATTGGCCGAAAATCAGCATTGCGTTTGGTTTTACACCTGCTGAAACAAGAAGTTCATGAAGTGGAGATATTCGCCAACAGCCTCATCCAGTTGCGCTCAGATGTGAAACATTGCCGGGTTTGCCACAACATTTCGGATACCGATGTTTGCAATATCTGCTCAAATCCATCGCGAAACAAATCGTTCATTTGTGTGGTCGAAAACATAAAAGACGTAATGGCCATCGAAAATACCCATCAGTTTAACGGATTGTACCATGTTTTAGGCGGAATTATTTCTCCAATGGATGGAATCGGACCTTCTGACCTTGAAGTTGATTCGCTGGTCAGCCGCGTGAGTGATGGTGGAATTGATGAGATTATCCTGGCATTGAGCACCACCATGGAAGGTGATACCACTAACTTTTTTATCTTCAAAAAACTTAAAAACCTGAATGTAAAAATATCGACCCTCGCACGTGGCGTTTCGATTGGCGACGAGCTGGAATATACCGACGAAGTTACCCTGGGCCGCTCAATCGTAAACCGGATGAACTTCGAAGACTCAATAATTCAATAAAATAAAGGCAAAAGGTAAAAAAAACCAAATAAATCCTGAATGAAGCTATCCATCGTCATTGTCAATTATAACGTTAAATATTTTCTGGAACAGTGTCTTTATGCCGCTTTGAAAGCTGCATCAAAGGTAAGTTCCGAAATTATCGTCGTTGACAACGATTCTGTTGATGGTTCCTGCCAAATGGTTACTGAAAAATTTCCGGAGGTAACCCTGATCGCCAACAAAGAAAATGTGGGTTTCTCGAAAGCCAACAACCAGGGTATCAGGATTGCAAAAGGTGAATACATTTTATTACTGAACCCGGATACGGTAGTCGAAGAAGACTGCTTCCTGAAGATCGTCCAATTTATGGACAAAACACCCGATGCCGGTGGATTGGGCGTAAAGATGATTGATGGCAAAGGACGCTTTTTGCCTGAGTCGAAACGCGGTTTGCCTACTCCTGAAGTTGCATTCTGGAAAATGTTCGGATTTTCAAGTCTTTTTCCACATTCAAAACGTTTTGGCCGCTATCATCTGGGCTACCTCGACAACAACCAGATTCACGAAGTTGAAGTTTTGGCAGGCGCGTTCATGCTGCTTCGCCGCGAAACACTCGACAAAGTTGGCTTGCTCGACGAAGATTATTTTATGTACGGCGAAGACATCGACCTTTCGTACCGTATCACAAAAGGCAGTTATAAAAACTACTATTTCCCCGAAACAACCATCATCCATTACAAAGGAGAAAGCACCAAAAAGGGAAGCATCAATTACGTGAAAGTGTTTTACAATGCGATGATCATCTTTGCAAAGAAGCACTTTTCCAAAGGAAATGCACGCAGATATGCCCTGCTGATTAATCTGGCAATTTACTTTCGGGCAATTTTAACACTGACCGGACAGCTCATTAAATCAGCATTTCTACCTGCTTTCGATGCACTGATAATTTATCTGGGTTTTGCCGTTTTATTGCCCAATTGGGAAGCTTACAAATATGAAACTGGTTATTACCCTCCTGAATATTTGCACTTTGCAGTTCCAATTTATATCCTGATTTGGATTTGTAGTATCTGGCTGAACGGAGGTTACCGAAAGAGCATTCAGTTCGCGAGGATATTTAAAGGCTTGCTTTGGGGAACAATTTCCATTCTGGTTTTTTACTCGCTTGTTGACGAAAGTATGCGCTATTCAAGGGCATTGCTGCTTCTGGGTTCGGGTTGGGCTTTTTTAGCACTCCCCGCCTATCGTTATTTGTTGTACAAACTCAGAATGCCCGGTCTTGAACTTGAACTTGACAAGGAAAAACGTATTGCAGTGGTGGCTGCCGTTGAAGAGTCAAAAAGAATATCGGAACTGATTACTCAGTCGGGTTTAAATATCGACGTGGTTGGATTTGTTTCACCCGACAATTCGGTTCACCAGCAATTTTATCTGGGAAATATTCACCAGTTGCCCGAAATTATCCGCATCAATAAAATTGACGAACTGATTTTTTCATCCGGTGACATTCCTTCACAGGAAATTATCCGCATCATGCTTGATTTGAGTGATCTGAACATCGACTATAAAATTGCCCCTCCTGAAAGCCTTTCAATTATTGGCAGCAACTCCATCTCGACTGCCGGAGATTTATACGTGGTACACATCAACTCAATTGCAAAAGAAAACAACAAGCAAAACAAACGCGCTTTCGATTTTATCATGGCATTTTGTTTGCTGATTTTTTCTCC
>CAMDGL010000406.1 GCA_945897845.1 Chitinophaga pinensis
GATAGGTTTTGACCAGCCACGTTCCATCCGGTGTAAATCAGATCAAAGACTGACCGGACTGGTCCTTCTGCAACTTTTTTATATTCATAAGTATCAGTCGAGCCCAACCTGTAAAGTGAATCACCTTCCAACATGGCCAAACCTCCTGATCCGGTTGAACTTCCGCAGTGAAGAACATCCATTCCCCAATCTGATAGTTTGTGGTAATCAGGAATTTCAGGAGTATGAATTTTGTCGAGTATCATTCCCGGTTGCAATTTGCCGTACAAATCTTTCACATTGCGGCAATCGAAATAATTGCGGAAACCCATTTTGTCGTTTTCCCAGCTAACGCTTTCGCCTTGTGCAATGATTTTGAAACTGTCCTTGCACGAAAGCGCCGTGTACTGATCAACTTCCAAATAAGTATCATCGTCCTGATGAATTCCTAAACGAACATTTGTACGTTTTTCAAATTCAGGATAAGCAGTTACAGCAACGTTTTCAACTTCAAGATTAATCGTTTCCGAAGCTTTAAAATTTACGGTAAAAACAAGTTCATCCCACTTGCCATCGGCATTCAAATCGTCAGCCTGTGAGGGAACATTCTGCCCGCTTAATTTCAGTATTGGTGCAAAACCTTCAGGAACGACTCCGAATTTGGTTTCCACTTCAGCACGATTCATAATGATCGTTTCATTAGTGCGGTCAATTGCCAGCGGATTGGTCAGTATCAGTGTATTCTTTTTTGTGCAGGCTGTGATTCCAATCAGAAGAACTGCACTGAATATTAATATGCGTTTCATTCCGGCAAATCGTTTTCGCCTTTCACGTAACCAAAATTGGCCAGAATACCTCCGTCAACATAAAGTACATGTCCGTTCACAAAATTGCTGGCTTTCGAAGCAAGGAACATCGCTGCGTTGCCAACATCTTCGGGTTCTCCCCAACGTCCTGCAGGTGTGCGCGTCATCACCAAATCATTGAAAGGATGTCCGTTAAGACGAATATCGGCAGTTTGCGAGGTTGCAATGTAACCGGGACCAATGCCATTGATCTGAAGATTGTATTTTGCCCATTCGCAGCACATATTGGCAGTTAAGAGTTTCAAGCCTCCTTTGGCTGCCGCATAAGCTGATACAGAATTACGACCATAAACGCTCATCATCGAACACATGTTGATGATTTTTCCAGCACGTTTTGCAATCATGGCAGGAGCTACCCGTTTTGACACGATCAGCGGAGCCACCAGATCAACATCAATTACCTGTTTGAAATCGGCAATCGGCATGTCCAGAATCGGGATGCGTTTAATGATTCCGGCATTGTTTACCAAAATGTCAACCGAACCCACTTCTTTTTCGATCAGCGAAATTCCCTTGTCAACATCAGCTTCGTCGGTCACATTAAAAACCAAGGTAAAAACGTCAATTCCGGCAGCATTGTATTCAATCTTGCAAGCGGCCAGTCTTTCTTCGCTTAGGTCGTTTACACAAACTTTAGCACCAGCTTTTCCAAGAACTTTACCAATGGCCATTCCAATGCCATGAGTCCCCCCGGTAATCAGGGCAACTTTTCCAGTCAAATCAAATAATTCATTCATATTCTATAATTTTTGAGGTGTGTTTTATTTCTAATTATTCATAAAGCGCGTGATCGGCAGGAAAATCCTGTCCGCTCCATATTTTTCTTGAAGTCCAATCCTGCGGTGCATCAGCCCAGAAAGGGTCGCTGGCAGGCAATCCCAAAGGAAGCAATCCTACTGAACAGAGGTACAGACTTCCGGTTGAAATGTAGGATTCGGCAATGTCGGGCTGATGACCAACAAAGCCTATGGTCAGCCAACCTTTCGAATCGAACACTCCGGGAGCTTCAATCATTCGCTGAATAACGGCAGACAATGCAGAGCGAACCTGTGCCGGTTTCAAACCATCGGACAACTGATGTTGCAAAGCCATTTGCGCCAGCAATTGGAAGGCCCCGAAACGATAAGGCAGCGAACGGCCAATTGCAGGAAAAGTCCCTTCAGGCGAAATTAACCGTTCCTGAATATCGGCATACCGTTTGGCCCGTTTGACAACTGTTTCGTATGTTTTTTCGTAATTTTTCCGATGCTTCGTCAGTTCCTGCAATATATCAACCAACATTGGCTGAATCACAAAACTGTTGTAATAATCCCAGTGAAAATCGGGACCATCGCCATACATTCCGTCGCCTTTGTACCATTCCAGATGTTTCCGGATGGCAAGATCCATGCGCATTTCATCGTGCTGTTCACCGGCAAAAAGCAGAAACGTTTCCACCATTGCACTAAATAACAACCAGTTATTGTAACCCGGTGTAATCACCCGGCTGCTTTTCATTGCAGCTACAAGCTGTTGTTTGGTAGTATCATCCAACTGTTTCCATAAAACATTGGGGGCGCGTAAAATGGCATGAGCCAGAAAAGCTGCATCAACCAATGGCTGTCCACCTTCTGTAAAATTCATAAAATCAGGAGACAGAGGATCAACTGCCATTTTCATACTTTTCTGCGCCAGTCCGATGTATTTTTTCCGGAGCTGACCTTCGGAGGTTTCATCAATACCCAACTCAAGCCATGGAGACATTCCGGCCATTAAACGGCCAAAAGCTTCCAGATAAGTTACCTTGCGGCGATCAGCCTCCTTGCCGGGCTTGCATTCAACCGGCATGTTTTTCCTCAATTCGCCTTTACTCAGCGATTGAAGCAATGGATCGGCAATGCGGATCAGCACATTCAGCCAGTACTTCCGGTCAACAACTTCAGGAGTATTGATTACAGTAGCTGCTGAAAGCTTATTTGCAAGCGGAGCCAGACCGATCAGTGAAAGGTATTTAAATGCGTTGCGTCGGTTCATTGAGTAGTTTTATCTTAATTCATTTGGCTGAACTACGTCCATATCGGTGTAGTCCATATTTTCGCCAGCCATTCCCCAAATGAAAATATAGTTGCTGGTACCGGCTGCCGAATGAATTGACCAGTTGGGCGAAATAACTGCCTGCTCGTTGCTCATCCAGATGTGGCGTGTTTCCTGTGGCTGACCCATGAAATGACAAACGGCCTGTCCTTCAGGAACATTAAAATAGAAATAAACTTCCATACGGCGGCTGTGTGTATGCGCAGGCATGGTGTTCCAAACACTTCCGGGACGCAACTCTGTCATTCCCATCTGAAGTTGGCAAGTCTCAATCACTTTACTTACAAGCAACTGATTGATTTGACGTTCATTGGATGTATTTTGTGAACCCATTTGCAGCACATTGGCATCTTTCAGGGTGATATGGCGAGTTGGTAATTCTTTGTGTGCAGGAGTCGAGTTCAGGTAAAAACGCGCCGAATCTGTTGTACTGTCAGACTTGAAAGTAATCTGTTTTGCCCCTTTTCCGATGTAAAGCGCTTCCTTAAAATCAAGCGAATATTCGGTTCCATCTACAACTACCGAACCTTTTGCCCCAACATTTATAATGCCCAGTTCGCGGCGATCGCAGAAATATACAGCTTTCATCGGATCAATGGCTGTAAGTTCAAGTGGACCGCTGGCAGGCACAGCACCCCCGGCGATGTAACGGTCGTAATGCGAATAAACCAAATGAATTTTATCGGCTTCCATTACTTTTTCGATGAGGAAATTTTCGCGCAATTGTGCTGTATCATACTTCTTTGCGTCCTTTGGATGCGAAGCATAGCGTTCTTCAAAAATGATTGACATATCTTTTAATTTTTAATGGTTGAATTTGTATTTGATTGCTTCCAGATAATAATAATCAGCATAATTAATCGGTGTATCCACTTCAGATTTTTTAGGCATGTTCCCAACGCAATGTTTGATCAAAAAGCCACCAATTTCGCCGGTTTCTGCAAGATATTCAGGAGAACTTAAACTGGCAAGGATTTTATTGGCCAATTCTGCATATTCAGCCTTGCC
>CAMDGL010000407.1 GCA_945897845.1 Chitinophaga pinensis
CGAAATATTTCACAAGCAATCAATACCATTCAGCAAAGAAATCTGAACGATTACATCAATTCACTCCGAATAGAACATGCCTGCAGGTTGTTGCTTGCCGATAAGGAAAAACCTATTTTCGAGGTGATGTACGAATCGGGTTTTAATACCAAAGGCGCTTTTAATCTGGCTTTTAAGAAAACGGTTGGAAAAACGCCCACTCAATACAGGGAGGGGTAGTCAACATAGTTTGTGTAGTAAACGGATACATAAAATAGAGCTATAAATGCGATTTTTTCATGATAGATTGGCGATAAAAGTACTCAGGTCAAAATTGTTCATTTGGAGTACTGTACCCGTATTGGCTATAGGAACTATAATTCTTGTATATTTTTCAAGTATCAGGGATTTTCCTGTTTTTCCAAATTACCAAATTTTTGATTATAAGTTTTACTCCGATAGTACCGCAGGTGGTGATTCAAAAATTCTTAAGAAACTTATTACTGATAGCATCATTAAACTTGACTATCAAATTAGTAATAAGATAAATGCTCCGTATGCAGGATTTAATGTAGGACCAAAAGAAAGTAAATCAATTGATCTCGGACATTATAACCAGCTAATAATAAGACTGAGGGGATATGAAATAAATGGCATTGGAATCGCTGTAGTTACCCAAAATTCATTGAAAAAAGATGATAATAAGAGTCAGGATATTTTATTTTACCACATCTTTAAAATTTCATCAGGAATTAATACTTACAAAATAAGCACGGATAAATTTGAGGTGCCCGACTGGTGGGGAGAGAATAACCGGATTGAAGATGCATCAACCATCAAACCGGATTTAAAAAATCTGGAAACAATCAATGTGAGCAGTGCATTTACCGACAATACCGGAAAAACACAATCCTTTGAAATTTACTCAATGGCCTTTTCCAGAGACAATAACCCGCTGATTACCTTGATAATAGTTCTGGAATTTTTATTTACTCTTCTTGCTTTCACTGCCTTATATGTTATTGAGAAAATAAGGGAGAAAAAACAAACGATAACAATCACCTATAAGGCTATTGAGAATAAAACGAATGAAGGTTCGAAATCTGATTTTATTGATTTTATCAACAATAATTTTCAAAACAGTGAACTTACCCTTGACTTTGTTTCCGGCGAGACAGGTGTTAGCCAGCGCAGAATAACGAATGATATACAAAATCAGTTTGGATGTAATTTTAAAAGCTATATCAATCGTTTACGAATTAACGAATCGAAACGATTACTTCTTGATAAAGAGCTTAATATAGGCGAAATTGCTTTTAAGGTTGGGTTCAACAATCAAAGCCATTTTAACAGGGTTTTTAAATCCGAATTGCAGATTAGTCCCACTGAATACCGCGACAAACACAAAGTCTGATGTATTTGTAACAAATTGTACCGATTTGTGTTAACATTTTTCCTCTCTACGTCAATTCTACAAATAGATTGTCGCTTTTTGTCAAAGGTGAATAATCGTCTTCAGATAACTTTGTATGCATTCAAATTACAACGATTGCCAGCAAATTAAACAAATGGATATCTGTAAAGATTAAGGTAATTAACCAACTAAATCAAATTGTATGATGAGGTATTTTTTGTTTGGAGTTATTTTTTCCATCCTTTCAATCGGATTTAACTATGCGCAGACAAAAGCTCCTGAAGTTTTTGGCCCGGTTCCGAATGAAAACCAGATGAGGTGGCAGGAGATGGAGTATTATGCCTTTGTTCATTTCTCGGTAAATACCTATACCGACATGGCCTGGGGAAAGGGTGACGAAGATCCTAAAATATTTAATCCCACAGAGTTGGATTGCCGCCAGTGGGCGCGTATTTGCAAAGATGCAGGGATGAAAGGAATCATTATTACAGCAAAACACCACAGCGGTTTCTGTCTTTGGCCTTCTGAATATACCGACTATTCAGTAAAAAATATTCCTTGGCGCGATGGCAAGGGGGATGTGGTGCGCGAAATGGCCGATGCCTGCAAAGAATACGGTTTGAAATTAGGGATTTACCTCTCGCCATGGGACCGAAATCACCCGGATTACGGGAAACCTGAATACATTACTTACTTTCGGAATCAGCTCACCGAACTACTCACCAACTACGGACCCATTTTCGAAGTGTGGTTTGACGGAGCCAACGGAGGTTCCGGATATTACGGTGGGGCTAACGAAACCCGCACCATCGACCGTACAACCTATTATGAATGGAGTAATACTTATAGTCTGATCCGCAAGTTGCAGCCCAATATTGTGATATGGAACGACGGAGGCGACCGCGGCGATCTTCGCTGGGTTGGAACCGAAGCAGGCCTTGTGGGAGAAACAAACTGGAGTTTGCTGAATGCTAAAGGCGAAGTAGAGTGGGGGATGTTGCACTGGGGCTTGGAAACCGGGGATTCATGGGTGCCTGCCGAGGTAAATACTTCCATCCGACCCGAATGGTTTTACCACCAGAATGAAGACCTGAAAGTTAAGACACTGCCCCAATTAATGGAAACTTACTATCATTCCATCGGGCGCAATGGCACTTTGCTTCTCAATTTCCCTATCATACCAAATGGCTTGATTCACGAAAATGACGAAAAGGTAGCGCTTGAATTGGCCAAAACGGTGAAAGAGGCTTTTACTGTGAATCTTGCCGAAAAAGCCAAAGCTGAAGCTTCCAATGTGCGTGGCAATTCAAAAGAATTCGGGGTTGAAAAGGCAATTGATGGCAAAAAAGATACCTATTGGGCTACGGACGATAATGTGAAAACAGCTTCGTTGACAATAGATTTTGGCAAACCAACCACCTTCAACCGTTTTATGGTGCAGGAATACATTCGTTTGGGACAACGCGTGAAAGCCTTTGTGATTGAAGCTTTTGTGGATGGAAATTGGAAAGAACTGGCAAAAGCAACAACAATCGGTTACAAACGCATCCTTCGTTTCCCAAGCGTTCAGGCAACACAGCTTCGTTTTACAATTACCGATTCGAAGAGTAGTCTCGTAATTTCCAATATCGGAATTTATAGTGCCTCACAAATCCTTGATGCTCCCTTCATTGTCAGAAATCAAGCCGGCGAGATAATCATCACCCCCGTGGATGCAGAATCGCTTGTTTTTTATACTTTGGACGGTAGTGCGCCGACCCCGAAATCGAAAAAATATACCAGTCCTGTTCAAACTCAGGGGAAAGTGGAAGTACGGGCAATTGCTTTCGATCATGTTTCAGGCAAAAGCAGCCCGGAGTGCCATGAAAAATTTGATTTACCCCGGAAAGATTGGAAAATCGTCGGGGTGGATGATGAAAAGGCCAATGCCTTGTTTGACGGAAATATTTCTACGGCCTGGCATCAGGGTAAGGATAAAAAAATGCCCGTTGATTTGGTGATCGACCTGGGGAATGAACTAAAAATCTGTGGTTTCAGATACTACCCTTACCAAAATATGTGGGAGCCCCCTGGCGTCATTACCAATTACCAGTTTTATGTTTCAGCAGACAATGTAGAATGGAAACTCTTAGATCAGGGTGAATTCTCCAACATCAAAAACAACCCTGTGTGGCAAATCAAAAAGTTTTCTCCTGAAAAAGCCCGCTATTTCAAACTTCGGGCTTTGCGTAATACAGCGGGCAACGATTATATAGGCTATGCTGAAGTTGATGTATTTACAACTGAATAATTTACTATTTATAATTTTGTCATGAATAAACATTTTTCCTTGTTCCCCCGATTATTTCACCATGGGCTTCTTTTTCTAATGATGATGTGCGGGCTTTTAATGTCAGCAAAAGTAAAGGCACAGTTACCAACAGCGCAGCACATTTCAGGCAAAATGAAAATAGGTTTGAATCTCGGTAACACCCTTGAGGCTATTGGCGGAGAAACGGCCTGGGGGGCTGCTGTTACGAGCCAGAGATTAAT